>JACPFE010000134.1 GCA_016183145.1 Deltaproteobacteria bacterium
ACTACCGCCTTTTTGTTTTAAAGTGACCTTACGCTTGAAAAGAGGTGGAAAGGGATTCATAACTTTCTCATGCCACTCCGACGGAAAAAGAAAAGATCGCGGCTTGCTCAGTTCAGTTACGCCTTGCGCTACCGCGTCGGCGAATATGCGGTGCGAGGATTTATCGCCGCATTGCCGCTGATTCCATACGGGTTGCTCCTTCGCTTCACGAACTTGTTGGCGTGGGTCGCGTTCGGGTTTCTGCGGACGTACCGGACCCGCATGGAGGAAAATCTAGTTGCGGCGCTGGGCCAGGAGATCCGCGCGCCCAACGAGCGCAAGGCGTTGGTTTGGCGCGCCTGGAAAAACTTTGCCCGCGGCGTCCTCGATACCACCGCGGTGATGCATTTTTCCAGAGAAGAAATTCTCGCGACGGTGGCGGTGGAGGGCGAAAAACATCTAGAGCGAGCCCTTGGAAAAGGGCGTGGGGTGCTGGCTTTAAGCGCTCACTTGGGAAGCTTTACGATGATCGGGGCGCGCCTGGCGGCGGGCGGTTATCCCTTCAGCGTCGTCGTCAAGCATCCGAAGGACCGTCGTTTTGCCCAATTAATCGACGAGTATCGCGCGCAGATAGGAATTCGCACGATCTCCGCAAAACCGCGTCGGGAAGCGGTCCGCGGAATATTAAAGGCGCTGCGTGAGAACCGCATCGTTATGATGATCGCCGACGAGTTCAAGTCCGGCGACGTCATGGTCGACTTCTTGGGGCTAAGAGCACCGGCGCCGCGAGGGCCGGCAACCCTGGCGCTCCGAACCGGCGCCATGACTTTGCCGATGTTCGCGACTCGTCAGGCCGACGATTCAGTGGTCCTGACCATTGGCGAAGCGATCGAACCGGTTCAATTGCCTGACCTTGAGGCCAGCGTAACCGCGACCACGGCCCTATATACGGCTTGCCTCGAAGCGGCGGTGCGCCGTTACCCCGACCAGTGGAACTGGCTAGGGTTGCCCCGCGAAGACAGGATCTCGCGCCATGAACTGTGGCGCCGGATCCGCGCCCAGCGCGGCGGCGGGAAGCGCCGCCATCGCGCGACGACGCAAGCCAAATCCCCCGGCGAGTCGCCTGCTGACCACAATAAAGAAGTCTTCTAGGCCGCTGAAATAGGCTCGTTTGCCAATTACCTCGCTCGAACGACTTAAGACGGTTAAAGCGGCCGGATAGATCGCGAAGTGCGAGGCAGGCTGCCTGCTCAGAGCTTCGAGTCGAAGCCGGGGCTGAGAATGCCCTTTTTCTCCGTCTCCTCCAGATAACGCATGAAGCGGTATTTATTTTCCAACTCGTCGAGTCTGAGGGGAGGAAGATTTTTCGGCTGCCCCGGATCAACTTTTGCGGCGATCAGCGTCAGTTCACCGCGGCGCCACGCACTGACGAATTCGGCGCGGAAATCTTCCGGGGTATCGACCCAGATTGCGTGTTTGTAGCCGGCAGCTCGAGCGAGGGCCACGGCATCGGCCACATGGGAGGCCGTGGCGGTGCCGCCGGAGGCTTCGTAAACTCCGTTGTCGAAGAGCAGATGAATGAGGTTGCCGGGGTTTTGCAGCGCGATGGTCGGTAGACCGCACAGGTTCATGAGAAACGCGCCGTCGCCGTCGATGGCGATCACCTTGCGCTGCGGCAAGGCGAGGGCGAGGCCGGCGGCGATGGATGAAACCAGCCCCAACGTTCGGGTTTTTAAGTTGCCGTCTCCTGGTCTTACCGCCCACCATTCCCGCGCGCCCCAGCCCGTGCAAACCGCCAAAGCGTCTCCCGCCTCCGGCGCAATCGCCTTTAAATAATCGTAACGCTGCATTATTTCACCCCGAGGACGCTTTTAGTGAGAAGCACGGCGACGGGTTTTTTGGAGTCTTCAGCGAGAATTTGCGCGCCGCGAAGCGTGTCGTCGATCTCGTCGCTCTTGCGCAGAATATAGCTGCGGATGCCCAGGGCTTGCAGCACGGGCTCCGTCACCGAGCCCAGGGTGGTAAAGCCGCGATCGCCGATATCGCCGGCGTAATAGATCAAGAGTAAAGTCGGGATTTGAAACTGCAACGAGGTGGTGGTCAGCGCGTTGCAACTGTTTAAAAAACCGGCGTTTTGCATAATCAGCGCGGTTTTTTTGCCGGCGAGGTAGGCGCCGGCGCAGATGCCGATGCCTTCTTCTTCCCGGCAAAGCGGCACATGCTTGAGCGCGCTATCATGCTCGACGGCGCGGATGACCTCCACCATTTTTTCGTCGGGGAGGGTCGCCACGAAGTCGATCCCCGCCTTTTTGAGACCGTCGACGATCGCCGCGGCGCATAGTTTCGGGTCCATCAATGCTATTTTGTTTCCGGCCAGTCTTTCCCTCGGTGAAAATCCGCCGCCCCTGAGAGCTTGGCGTTCTTTAAAGCGCGGGCGACGAGTCGCCCCTCTCGCCACCGCATACTGCGAACGCGACCAGGTTGTCAAGCCATGTTGGCTGGAATCTGACACGCGAGCGTTTGCTCTTGACAGAGAAACGGCACGCCATATAGTGATCGGCGTAAACGGGCATGGCGGAAAAAGAAGTCAAAGTCAGCGAGAAACATGTTTGGGTCGGCGTGGAAGACCAACATGTCTACTTGGGACTCACCAACTACATCCAAAAGGAACTCGGCACCGTCATTTCCATTGAATTGCCGGAGGTCGGCGATAAAATCGAAGAGGGTGAGATGTTCGCCGAGCTTGAATCGGTCGCCACGGTTCATGAGCTGGAATCGCCGGTGTCGGGCACCGTGCTTTCGGTCAATTCGGATTTGGAGTCTCGGCCCTCGATCATCAACGAAGACCCGTACAATGACGGCTGGCTGGTCGAAGTTCGGTTGACGGATCTTACCGAGCTCGACGCGCTCATGGACATGGATGAGTACTATCACTTCGTCTTTTCGGACAAATCGTAGGTTCTCTTTAACTGCGCCCGCCCTCGTCCTCTTCTCAATATTAAGCTGGCTGCCGGCGCACGGGTCGCAAGCTGGCCCGCGCGCATCGGAAGGTCATGATCCATTCGCCCGCGCCCGGGCCGAGATGATCGAACGCGACCTGCGCGGTCGCGGCATCAAGAACGCGCGGGTGCTGGCCGCGATGGACGCCGTGCCGCGCCACCTCTTTGTGCCCGAGCCGCTGCGCGCCGCAGCCTACGAAGATCGACCGCTGCCGATTGGCGCCGGGCAAACCATCTCGCAACCCTATATCGTCGCCTTCATGACCGAATTGTTGGAGCTCAAGGGAGACGAAAAGGTTTTAGAAATCGGCACCGGCTCGGGCTACCAAGCCGCGGTGCTGGCCCGGCTCGCACGCGAAGTGTGCTCCATTGAAATTCTCCCGGCGCTCAGCGAGCGGGCCAGAGAGGTTCTTTTGCGGCTCGGCTTCGCCAACGTTCACCTTAAAGTGGGCGATGGGTTTTTCGGCTGGCGGGAAAAAGGACCGTTCGACGCGATTCTGCTGACCGCGGCGGCATTGCGCGAAGGCGGACGGTTGGTCATGCCGTTGGGCGAGGAACGGCGGGCGCAGCGATTGATGCGGTTCACAAAAACCGGAGGCAAACCAGTCGCCGAGGATCTTACCGCGGTGCTCTTTGTGCCGCTGACGGGGGCGATTCGGGAGGAGGCGCGCTGAGCGCTGCGGTCCGGCTCTTTCTTGGCTGGGTCGAGGAAAAGCGATAGATGACTTCGCCGGGGCGCACTAGATTGAGCTCTTCGCGCGCGACCTGCTCCAGATAAAGGTCGTCGGTGCGCAGCCGCGAAATGCGCTTGCGCAGGGCCTCATTTTCCTTTTGCAGACGGTAGTTGTTTTCATCCAGCGTGATTTTCTCGCCTCGTAAGCGCCATAAATGAATCGCGCCCCGCTCTCCGACAATAGTGTATACGAAGAGCAGGAGGATTAGCGCCGTTAAGAGATAGAGCGGCCAACGGCTCGATATCTGCGCGAGTAACTTCATCTGCGCGGGTGAAACGGATAGAAATATATCATAATTTATGCTTTTCTGCTGTTATCTGATTTTTATTGGGGGCGGGTGATGAAAATACAACGGGTGCATGCGCGCGAAGTTTTGGATTCTCGGGGACAGCCTACGGTGGAAGTCGAAGTGACGCTGAAAAACGGTGTCATCGGCCGGGCCACGGTTCCCTCCGGCGCTTCCACCGGCGTCCATGAGGCCGTGGAGCTACGCGACGGCGGCAAGCGCTTTTTGGGCAAGGGGGTCGCCCGTGCCGTCGCCCATGTCAACGAAAGGATCGCGCCGCGGTTGCGCGGCAAAGAAGCGAAAGAGCAGGGAGAGATCGACCGGATCATGGTCGATCTCGACGGCTCGCCGAACAAGGGTAAACTCGGCGCCAACGCGATCCTTGGAGTCTCTTTGGCGGTCGCTCACGCCCAGGCGCGCGCTCAAGGCATTTCGCTGTATCGCTATCTCGGCGGCGCCGCGGCCAAGACCCTACCGGTGCCGATGTTGAACGTGCTCAACGGCGGCGTTCATGCCGACAACAACGTCGACGTGCAAGAGTTCATGGTCGTCCCCTACGGCATGAAGAGTTTCGCCGAAGCGCTGCGCGCCGCCGCGGAAATTTTTCTGACTCTAAGAAAGGTCTTGCATGATCGCTCGCTTTCCACCAGCGTTGGCGATGAGGGCGGTTTTGCGCCTCGGGTCAAAAGCAACGCCGAAGCGATCGAGCTTCTGCTGGAGGCGATCATGCAGGCGGGGTATCGGCCGGGACTGCAGGTTGCTCTGGCCCTGGATGTCGCCTCCAGCGCGTTCTTTGAGGACGGCAAGTACGTTTTCCAAAAATCCGATGGATGTGCGCGCGGACGAGAGGAAATGGTCCGGCTCTATGAGGATTGGGTGAGGCAATATCCGATCATTTCCATCGAGGATGGGTTCGCCGAGGACGACTGGGACGGTTGGCGCATGATGACCCAGGCATTGGGCAAATCCATTCAGTTGGTCGGCGATGATATTTTCGTCACCAATATGGCCCGGCTCCAGCAGGGCATCGATTCCGGCGTCGCCAACTCCATTCTCATAAAGGTCAACCAGATCGGTTCGCTCACCGAAACCCTCGAAACCATGGCGCTGGCAAAGAGCGCCGGCTACACGACGGTGATCTCCCATCGCTCCGGCGAAACCGAAGACGTGACGATCGCCGATCTCGCCGTGGCGACCGACGCGGGTCAGATCAAGACCGGCGCTCCCTGCCGCGGCGAGCGCACGGCGAAATACAACCAGTTGTTGCGAATCGAAGAAGAGTTGGGCAAGCGAGCGGTCTATGCCGGGAAAAATGCTTTTCGCATCCGGCGTGGGAACTGAGCGCGCGCGCTCTGCTGCGGCGTCACGGCGGGGAGTTCGCCGGCGCAAGCGAGAGACGCTCGAGGAAAAAAGTACCAGGGTCAACGCCATCTCGGCGCGCTTAGCCCTGACCTATCCCGATGTCGAGTGCCCGCTGGCCCACCAAAACACTTTTGAGCTTCTAGTCGCCGTGATGCTCTCGGCCCAATGCACCGACGCTGCGGTCAACAAAGTCACCCCGGAGCTTTTTCGCCGCTATCCCGATGCGGCGGCGCTTAGCCGCGCTTCCACTCGCGAGATCGAAGCGCTGATCCGCACTCTCGGCTTGTTCCGCGCCAAGGCGAAATCCCTCCAACGGTGCGCCCAACAATTGGTTGATGAGTTCGAGGGCCAAGTGCCGGCCACGATGGAAGAGTTGACGAAGCTTGCTGGCGTCGGGAGAAAAACCGCCAACGTGATTCTCGGCCACGCCTTCGCTACTCCCGGCATCGCCGTGGATACTCACTGCAAGCGGCTTTCCAATCGCCTCGGGCTGACCCGTCAGCAGGATCCGACAAGAATTGAGCGCGACCTTAATCGCCTGCTGCCGCCGGAGCAGTGGACCGGTTTCTCCCACCGGTTGATCATCCACGGCCGACGCGTCTGCCATGCGCGCAAACCAAACTGCGGTGGCTGTGCGCTGCGGCAGTGGTGTCCATCGCGGGAGATTGCCGCGGCGTCAAGCGGGCGTCGCCGAAAGCGCCCGCGGCGGCAATGGGCCTCTGCCTTGGTCCGGCCTCCAAGCTGAGTTTGTGAAGCGCATGCCTGGGAAAAATTCGAGCGCCGTGCCGAGCGCGGTATACGGCATTGAAACTTTTCGCCTCTGTGCCTTCGCTCCTCCAGGCTTACCCCTCGATTGACACAGTGCCGTGATTCTTCCTCGGACCGTGAATTATCCGGCCTAGCGCGGTGGCAACGGGTCGTTGCCCGCGAGCTTGTTGAATAGCGCGATGACTTCGGAGTCGCGCGGAATATCTTTGATCGCCTTTTCCTGCTCCTCGGGTGTGAGCGGCGTGGCGTCGTCGGCGGAGAGCTTCTTAAACTCGCGGAGGAAAACCGGGTCCTTGAAGGTCTTGCGCATCGCATCGCGCCAGATGGCGACCGCTTCCTGTGGAGTCCCGGGCGGCAAGATGTACGGTGAGC
Organism: Deltaproteobacteria bacterium; assembly: GCA_016183145.1. GTDB lineage: Bacteria > Desulfobacterota > Binatia > UBA9968 > UBA9968 > JACPFE01. The sequence goes on from JACPFE010000134.1 coordinate 6,501, forward strand.
CGACCAGACGGAAGGTGCGAAACATCGCCATGATTTTTCTTTCCTTATCCGTCTTGGCGAAAGCTTCCAACTCGGGCAATTTATTGAAGGCCGGGTGGGGATGCCGGTCGTCCTTCGGGATCTGGATGATCGCGTGATAGTTGATGAGCTTCTTTTCCACATGGTCGGGCGATCGCTGCAAGATGGTGTCCGGGATGTTGGCCCGGGCGTCCAGCTCGCCGCGCTCCATCGCCAGGTCGAGTTCCGGCCCGGAAAATCCGGTGACGAAGCGCGGCTCTTTGAGGCCGAGCAACCAGGAAAATAGCCGGCCATTAATATAGATGTCATGACCGACCGTCTGTGCGCCGACGCGAATTCCAGGGCGAGCGCGCAGCTTATCCAGGCTGTCCAGGCCGAGTTTTGCGACCGAGCCGAAGACATACTGCGCGTTGCTGTTGGAAGTGCCGAGGTAGATAAGTTTGTCGATGTCGTACTCGACCCCCGTCGAACCGAGGATCGCGTTGGCGATGAGGCCGGAGCCCACGTTGCCGATCGTCAGGCCGTCGGGTTTCGCATTTCGAGCGATGTAGTTCGCCGCCTTGCGGCCGCCGCCGCCGGGCATGAACTGGGTAACCATAGTCGGCTCGCCAGGAATGTACTTGCGCAAAAACGGGATCGCCGCCTGCACCCTCATCGCGCCGGTACCGCCCGGCTCGCGTCCCTGGATGAGAATGATGGTTTTGCCTTGAAAGTAGGAGGTGGGTTGGGCGAAAAGAGGCCCGCTCACCGCGGCCAACAATGCAACCGCCACCGCGCTGACGACCACGAAAATCAATCTGTTTCTCATGGAATCTCCTTTGGCAATCGGGGTGCGTTGTCAATTACCGATTCCCAGTCATTAAGTCAATACTGGGATTAAACGACTTTCACCAGCCACGCTTGGTGAAGCTTTGTTGGTATCTTCGTCGTGCATCGGAGCGAATGCCAGCCTCGCTCATCATGGCCAAGCGAAGTTAGGGAATTGGCCGTTCTGTAACAACTCGAAGTTCGTCAGATCGACTTGCAAGGGCGTGACTGAGACATATCCCTCTTGAACCGCAACGCCATCGGTGCCATCGTCCTGCGCGAAGCCGAGGTCGTCGCCGCCAATCCAATAGTATTTTCCGCCGCGCGGATCGACTCTTTCGACGATATTCTCACTATAGTGGCGTTTACCCATGCGCGTCAGGCGCCATCCTTTGATTTCACCTTTGGGAATGGGCGGGACGTTAACATTCAACAAAGTTTTCGGGGGAATTTCGCGCTGCCGGATTTGCCCAAGCAAATGCATGATGAAGTCGGCGGAGGCGCGAAAATCGAAATCCTTGAAGGTCACCAGCGACATCGCGATGGCGGGCAAACCGAGCAGCGCGCCCTCGATGGCGGCGGAGACGGTCCCCGAGTAGATGATATCGTCGCCCAAATTAGGCCCCTTGTTGATCCCCGAGATCACGAGATCGGGCCGCACTGGCAACAATCCGGTCAGCGCCAGCTTCACGCAATCGACCGGGGTGCCATCGACCGATAGCCGTCGCGGTCCGAGTTCATTGACCCGAAGCGGCCGGTGCAGGGTGAGTGCATGGCTCATGGAGCTCTGCGCCCGGTCCGGCGCCACCGTATAAACGTCCGCGACGGATCGCAGCGCGTCATCGAGGGCCGTGAGCCCCTCGGATTGGATGCCGTCGTCGTTCGAGAGCAGGATGATCATGGCGGCATTGTGGCAAAGAAGCGCGACGCGGACAAGGGCAAGAGCGCGGCCGTGGAAAGGTCGTGTTGACAGGAGGTTGAGCTTTGTCGTAGATGAGCGCGACGGATGAAAAACGCTATCGAGAGTCGCATCTTTGCCGGCTGCTGGGCAATCCGGTGGTGGATTAGGTCGTGGTGCTCTCGGACGCCGGCGCGCCGACGATCAGAAAAGAACCAAGACCCTTTGCATTCACTCAGGGTGAGTTCACCTCAGAGTTAGACTGAGGCAAGATCCTTCGCTCACGCTCAGGATGATCTCACCTCAGTCAATCACTGAAGGAAAGATCCTTCGACTTCGCTCAGGATGATCTCACCTCAGTGTTTCACTGAGGTGAGATCAATTGCAGATCATCAAATGGCAGTCCCGCGGCAGTTTTTTGGTCAAGCCTTTGAGCACGTGGCCGCGCAACATGTGATAGAACGCCGAGCGACGCGATGCGCCGATCAAGACCGTGTCGACGTCGAGCTCCTTGGCAGCGTGCGCGATGGCATCGGCGGCATTGTGCGAAACGGTCCAGATTGGAATGATCTCGACGTTGCTGCCGCGCACCGCTTGCAGCGCCGCTTTCAAGGTCTCGATTCCCTGTTCATTAGGAACGTGCGGCGTATCGCCGGCGAAAAGCCCGGGCCATTCTTCGACGTAGATGCAATAAAGCGCCGATTCGCCCTTACCCCTGGCCCGCGTGATCCCCTCCTGAATCAAGCGCGGACTCTCATCGCGCAGCGCCAGCAACGTCGAAGAAGAATAGAGCGGTTTGACTTCCATCGCTTCGGCGAGCGTGACCAATCCCTTCAGCTCCTCCTCGACTAGACTTTCGGAGGCGCGGTAAGCGCGGGCCTGGAGGCGCTGGATGAAGGGAATCTGCACTAGCAGATCGACAAACCACGCCCGGCGCACGCCCACGGCCGTGACCATGCCGATGAGCGTCACTGCTCCGCCGAAATAGGTCGCCAGTTGTTTCTCGCCAAGATTGACGCCCCACGCGGTAATGACCATTGCCGTGGTCAGCGCACCGATCCAAAAGCCAATGTCGCGGCGCCCCAATCGCCAGCGAATCGTATCGAGACTTAAGGACGAGAAAACAAAGGCGCCGAGCAGACCGAAGGCGTACATATCGCCAAGGATAGCCATTTGCCCTTGGGTCAAAAGAATAAGCAGCGCCGGGACGACGGTAGCGACGAGGATGGCGATATGAGGCGTGTTGAAGGCGCGGTTACGCAGCTCCATAATTTTTGGTAGGAAACCCTGGCGCGAGAGGGCGAGAAATACGTGATAGGAGCCGATGATCGCGGTATTCGAGGCGAAGAGCAAAAGACTCGACGCGGTGAGGACAACCGCGAGTTTGATTCCTAAACCGCCGACGATGAGGCCGAGCTCGGAAATGAAACGCTCGCTTTGCGTCGCTTTGACCTCTGCCGACAAAAGCCCGACGGAAAGCGCCGTCAGGATCGGCGAGGTGATGACCATCGTGATCATGACGGCGGCCATGGCGTAGCGGGTCGTGCGGCGCAGCGGCAAACGCATGGTGGGGCTGAGCTGGCTGATGCTCTCCAGGCCCGAGAAGGCGAGCCAAGCGGCGGCGAACCCGACCAGGAGTTCGTAAGTGGTAATGCCTTTCCCCATGCTCAGGTGGCCGAGGATCGTGCGCCATTGTTCGGCGTTCATGTTCCAGAACGCGCCGCCGATGACGACCAGATCGACGAGGAAAGCCGAGCCGGCCATGACGAGGGAAACCGTGGCGCTTTCCCGAATGCCGATGATGTTGAGCGCCGCCAGCACTGCGACGCCCAAGCAGGACAGGAGCACGACGTGCGCGTCCAAAGCGGAAAACGCGCTGCCGATGTATTGCAGGCCAGAGACCGTCGAGATCGCCGTGGTGAGAAAGTAATCGACGGTGATCAGCATTCCGCCGAGACACCCCCACATGGGGCCGAAGGCTTTGGTTGTAATCGTGACGACCCCGCCGCCCTCGGGATTGCGCCAGGAGATTTCGATATACTTGAGTGCGAGCAGGATAAAACCGCCCGTGGTCAGCAGCACGAAGAACGGCGTGGCGTCTTTGACGTGGCCGTAGAGGATGCCGGGAACATAGTAGACCGATGTTCCGATGTCGCAGAACACAACCGCCCAAGCCAAAAACCAGTTGAGCTGCCTTGTGTCTTTCGTCGGTTGCATTATTGATCTAATTTTTCTGAATTTTCGGATCGGCCGGGGCGTGGCGCCGGGATGCTTGCGCCGGGTCTTGCAATCCTGGGATTGAAGGAATTATGATACTCCAATTCCGCTAGCCCGATATGTCGTTACCTCTACAATACTTTCAGAAACTCGTCGAGAGTTGCCCCGATATTATTATCGCGGTCGATAAGCGCGGCACCATTACCTTCTATAACGACGGCGCGCGACAAAACCTCGGTTTCAGCCCGGACGAAGTCCTCGGTAAAAACGTCCTGGAAATTTATCCGACGATGGAAGAAGCGCGCCGGGTGATGGCCGCGATGCGCGCCGACGAGATGCGCGCCGACGATGGCGACGGGAAAGGCCGGGTGCGCAACTTCGAGACGATTTTCAAAACCAAAAAAGGCGACAACATTCCCGTGGCGATCTCGGCGTCGATCATCTACGACGAGAAGGGAAATGAGGTGGGCTCCATCGGCTTCGCCAAGGATATTCGTGAGATCAGGCGGCGGGATCGTCTGGTGACGCTGGCCGAGGTCGCCGTCGGTTTGTCCCACGAGATCAACAACTCGTTGGAGGTGCTGGTCAACCAGATTGAGATGCTGAAGAAATACGTCGGCCGGGTCGCCGCCGACGAAGAATTCATCGTAGAATCAGACCGGCTCGAGTCGGCGGCTTCGCAAGTGAAAAAGATCCAGGACATTACCGCGCGCATCGGCCAGATGGCCGAAGAAGGAGAGTACGGCACCAAAGAGTATTTAAGTGGAAAATTGATGACCGATCTCCACCTGGACGACGCGAGCGATCCATGCGAGAGCGCCAAACCAGACGAGAATTTTCCGCTAGGCGGCCTAAGGATTCTGGTCGTGGATGACGATGCGGGCGTTTGCCAATCCCTGAAGGATCTTCTGGAGGCGGAGCGCTGCTGTATCGACACGGCGGCGTCGGGGGTTTTCGCCATGCAGTCGCTAAAGCGGCAGCAGTTCGACCTGGTGCTGAGCGACGTCGTGATGCCGGACATGGACGGCTATCAACTTTACCAGACCGTCAAGCAGGCTACACCTAAGCTTCCGGTGGTGTTGATGACGGCGTTCAATTACGACAAGGACCACGTGATCAAGCGCAGTTGCCTGGAAGGATTGCAGGGCGTCATTTTTAAGAAACCGGTAAACCCCGCCATGCTCAAGCAAGTTCTCCTCCAACAATGCCGTCCCGAAGCTGCGGCCCGGGTAACCCCCAGCTCCGCGATGACGCCCGCGTCGATTCAAAAACTCGAGTAGCCGAGACCGTGAACAAGGTAGAGCACTACAACCAAGGGATGGAGTTTTTCGCCCAGGACAAGCTGGAGGAGGCGATCGCGGCCTACCAGCGGGCGCTAGAAGAGGATGCCAACTACGCCGATGCTCTGCATGCCCTGGCTATGAGCTACGCGCAGCTCGGCAGGCTCGAGGAGGCCATCGCGACAGGCAAAAGACTCATCGAAGTGGCGCCGGACGACGAGCTGGCCTACACGAGTCTCTCGATCTTCTACCAACAAAAGGGCATGATCGCCGAGGCCGAGCAGGTGAGCGCGCAAGCGAGAACCCTGGGGTGGAAGCGCCAACTTGGCGAAGCGAATCAGCGGAAGAAAAGTTAGGCAAAAAGCTTGACGCCGCACAAAGCGCCAAAACATGACAACGCTTGACGCCGTTGTCTTCCGGGTCCCGTTCTCTCAGCCGGCCTTTCAGCTTTCCCGGACCAACGAACAACCAACGCCTTACGCTTGGCGGCTAGACACCCAGAGCGTACTTGCTGTTTGAATTCTAACTCGATAATAATGAAGACGTGATGTTGAAAGGAACGCTGCGCATAAACTGAGCCGGCTGGGCAAACGGAGAAGCCATGCAGACGACGTCCATGTTAGGCCCGGTTGAAAAGTTGGCAAAGTTGCTGGCCGACGCCACGCGGGTTGATGAAAGAATTGACGATGTGACGACGGCGCTGTCGTTGATCAAAAAACGCGTGTCGGAATCCTTGGCGCAACACTACGTCGCCATGAAAGATTACCGATTTCAAATGCCGGAGGATCTCATGAAAGAAGAACAATCATACGAGCGGTTACTCCAGGCGCTACAAGACATGAAAGCTGAGATCGCTAAGCAAATACGGCCGGTGGAAGAACAGATCATCCGGGCGAATGTCGACCACTTACGTCAAACGTTCAACCAAGAAGGCCGAAGGCTAAATAAATGTCTTGAGGACATCGACGACAATATCTTAGCTTGCCGGCAATACCTACAGGACTATGAGCGCATTCGCTCCAGTCTCCACGCGCTCAACGAGAAGCTTTGCCAATTGGGCGCCGATGCGATTCAAGTTCCGGATGGCTTGCCGTCCGCAGACCTGGGAGATATCGTCAGACGACGAATAGAGAACTTAAGGTCCCAGGGAAAGATTTAGCGGTTGGTGACCGATTTCCACGGGCGCGCGTTGATCGCCACTAGGGCAACGGGCACAGAGCATCCACGATCGTGTTTCCCGAAGGCTCATCCCGCGCACACGGCTACGCTTCATTAGCCAAAACTCTCTGATCCGATGATGTGAATTCGCTGGGAGCGACTTCGTTTCGCGTCGGAATTTTCCCATGAGCAGTCGACCCGAACCGCAAATCTCACCGGTCATGCGCCGGCTGAGCGCCTATATGGCGGACGTGCTGGCATCGGATATCCCCAACGAAGTGGCGGAGAAGGGAAAGCACCATCTGCTCGACACGCTGGGCGCCATGGTTTCGGGCGCGATGCTGCTGCCGGGCAAACTGGCCATCGGTTACGTGCGCGGCCAGGGCGGCACAGCGGAAGCCTCGGTCCCCGGCAGCGATGTCGTGACCAGCGCGGTCAACGCCGCGCTCGCCGGCGGGATCACCGCGCATGCCGACGAGACCGACGATTCCCATCCCGATAGTTTTTCCCATCCCGGTTGCGGCGTGGTGCCGGCGGCGATGGCGATGGCCGAGCGCGAGGGACGCAGCGGCGCGGACCTGCTGCGCGCCGTCGTCTTTGGCTACGACCTCGCCGCGCGCAGCACCATGGCGATCGGCCCCGCGCGGCTTTATCACGAGATGCATCGCTCCTCGCACAGCTTTGCCGCGCTGTTCGGTGCCGCCGGCGCAGCGGCGGTCCTTGCGGGGCTCGGGACCGATCAGTGCCGCTGGGCGCTCAGCTACACCGCCCAGCAAGCCGCCGGCGTCGCCTGCTGGGCGCGCGATGAGAACCACGTGGAAAAGGCCTTCGACTTCGGCGGCATGGGCGCGCGCAACGGTGTCGCCGCGGCGACCATGGTGCAGGCCGGCTTCACTGGGGTTGAGGACGTCTTTTCCGGCCCGCGCGGCTTCTTCGAAGCCTTCGGCGGCGATGCCAACGGGTTGGTGCGCGAGCTTGGCAGTTGCTTCGAGGTGATGAACACCCATATTAAGAAGTGGTCGGTCGGATCGCCGATCCAGGCGCCGCTGGATGCGCTTGAGCTGCTGATGAAGGAACATGGACTTGGGCCCGGCAATGTCGCCAGCATCGAGGTCCGCATCTGCCGGCAGGAGGCGCATGTCACCGACAACCGCAACATGCCCGATGTCTGCATGCAGCATTGCCTTGCGGTGCTGCTAATCGACGGCGGTCTGACTTTCATATCGAGCCATGACTACGCGCGCATGAATGATCCTGCGGTGCGCGCGCTCCGAGCGCGGATTACGCTGGTTTCCGATCCAGATCTGCCGCGCCGCGAGGGCATCGTTACCGTTACCACCGCGGACGGACGCGCGCTGAGGCGCCATGTGCCCCATGTGCGCGGCACCGCCAACAACCCGATGACCCGCGCGGAGGTCGACGCCAAAGCGGCCGACCTGATGACGCCGGTGCTCGGCGCCAAGCGAGCGCGCGACCTCATCGATGCGGTGTGGGAGATCGAGACGGTGGCAGATGTTCGCGGTTTGCGCGCGCTACTGCGCGGCTAAGCTCGGATACGGAACTCATCTAGCTCGCTGTCAAGCCGCTCTGGGAGTTAAGACAAAATCACTATTGTGTCCCCGGATTTTCGGGAGTACCATCCCTCGGCAGCACCGCTTCGGGAGGAGCTGAGGCAAGTGAGCGGAACCGATCTCAGAAAGCGGCTGATGGCGATTCTCGTCGCCGATGTGGCGGGCTATTCGCGCCTGATGGCCGGTGACGAACTGGCGACCATGGCTTCGCTCCCTGGCGATTCAGCAAGAGCTGGCCGCCGTGTCCTCCTCGACCCCCGAAGAACGTCGTATGCGCTTTCGCATTGGCGTACATCTCGGGGACGTAATCGAGAAGGGCGACGGCACGGTGTATGGCGACGGGGTCAACATCGCGGCACGGCTTGAAGGATTGGCCCAGCCCGGAGGGATTACGGTCTCTGAGGCGGTTCGCGGTTTGCTCCGTGGCAAGGTGAGCGCGATCTTCGAGGACCAAGGGGAGCAAACGGTAAAGAACATTCCCGAACCGGTGCGGGCCTATGCGGTCCGGCTCAATCCCGAAGACAAGTCGTTTGCGACCGTTGCGCTGGCTATCCAGCGACGCCCAACGCGCCACCTCGCCATGGTCGCCACTGCAAGCGCCGCTCTCGTCATTGTTGCCGGCGTGATCATGTGGCTTGCGCCCTGGCGCTCCAAGGTAGAGAGGGGACCGGAGGCGCAAACCGCTCTCTCACTTCCCAGCAAGCCCTCGATCGCTGTACTACCTTTTGAAAACATGAGCGGCGATCCAGAGCAAGTCTATTTCGCCGACGGAATGACCGAGGATCTGATCACGGACCTCTCCAAGGTCGCCGGACTGTTCGTCATCGCGCGAAATTCCACGTTTGCATACAAAGGCAAATCAAGGGACGTTCGCGAGATCGCCAAGACCCTGGGAGTGCGCTACGTGCTGGAAGGTAGCGTGCGTCGCAGCGGCGCCGAGATACGAGTCAACGCGCAGCTCATCGATGCCACGACTGGCGGCCACCTGTGGGCGGATCGCTACGACGGGGACATGAAGAACGTCTTTGGCTTGCAGGACAAGGTCACGCGCAATGTTGTGACCGCGTTGGCCGTTGAATTGACCAAGGATGACCGGGAGCGCGTGGCGCGCCGGGGAACCGAGAACGCCCAGGCGTACGACGTCTTCCTCAAGGGTTGGCAGCATTACCTCCGACAAACGCCCGAGGATTTCCGCGCCGCGATCGTCCAATTCAAGAAGTCCGCTGAGCTGGACCCAAAATACGGGCGGGCATATGCGGCCCTCGCCGCGACCTATTGGGAGACTTACACACGATACTGGGGTTTGGCCTTGGGATTTAGCAGGCCGCACGACGCCCGGGTCCACGCGGAACAGTTCCTTGAGAAGGCCCTGCGCGACCCGACGCCACTGGCGCACCAGGTCGCCAGCGCCATACTCCTGCACGCGCAGCACCACGACGAAGCCATCGCCGAGGCGAAGCGCGCAATCGCCGGCGATCCCAACGATGCGGATGGCTACGTCGCATTGGCGAATGTGCTGAGCTTCAGTGGCGGGACGAAGGAGGCGCTGGAGCTCGTCGAGCGCGCCATCCGGCTCAACCCCAACTATCCGCCGCACTATCTGTACCAACTCGGATTAGCATGGTTCGGCATGAAGCGCCTCGACGAGGCTGCCACGTCACTGGAGCGGGCAATCGCTCTCAATCGTGACGACCACTGGTCGCAACGTCTCTTGCTGGCGACCTACGGCCTGCTCGGCCGCCGCGTAGACGCCGCAAAGCTCCTCGATGCAATCAAGGGAAGGGAGCAGCGAGGCTTGCCTGCCTCTCGGGACCCGCTTACAGTCACGGCCATCACGTTCTGGCATCCTTTCGCGAATCGCGCGGACGCCGAGCGGTTTGCAGACGGATTGCGCAAGGCCGGCGTGCCCGAGTGACCTCTCGCGTAGCTCAAAATCTGAGCGCTTCTCCAGGCTTCACGTCCAGAACCTTGATCGGCGCATTGCCCAGCGCCGCCTTGAACTCGGCCGGCGTGCGGTTAATGACAGGATATGTCCCGTAGTGCATGGGCATGACCTGCTTGGGTCGGATCAATTCGCGCACGGCGTAGGCCGCGCGCTCGGGATCCATGGTGAAATGGCCGCCGATGCAGACCAGAGCCAGGTCTGGCTTGTAAAACTTGCTGATCAATGCCATGTCGCCGAACACGTCGGTGTCGCCGGTGTGATAGATCCTGAAGCCGTTTTCCAGTTCGATCACGTATCCGACCGGGACGCCGCCGTCTATATACCGCACTCCCGCGGTTTCGGGCTTAAGTTGACTGAGATCCGCGGACGAGCTGTGCTCGGCAGGCACCATGTGAACCTTGATGCCGGGTCCGAGGGGCGCCACGGTCCCGCCCTTGTTCATGGCAATGGTCTTTGAGCCATCGAGCATGCCGAGGGCGACCAGATTGTTCCCCAGCTCGAAATTGATAACGACAGCAGCGCCGCTCATTTTTGCCAGCTCGGGCAGATCGCTGACATGGTCGCCGTGACCGTGCGTGACGAGGATCAGGTCCACCTTGCCAAGCGCTTTCAGATCCTTGTATTTCGCTGGCGCCCTGGGATTCCTTTTGAGAAAGGGATCGATGACGATCACCTTTCCTGCGGTGCTGGTGATGCGGAAAGCGGCATGACCCAGCCACAACACCTCCACCTGCTGGGCCAACGCGCCCCCTTTGAACAATACGAGCAATAAAAACATGGCACCAGTTACGGCCAACGTCTTACCTGATGTACGCATACCCCCCCCAGTTCGCGTTCCGCGACAAACCCGGTTGATAGGAATTTCCCTTTAAGGTACGGCCCCTGAGGTTTTAGGGTCAGGTCTAGCATGAAAGCAAATTCCTACCTCATTCCACCTATTTTTCTCTGGCTCTTTTTCGCTCAATCCTCAGCGGTCTGGCCATAATCAACACGGGTCCGTGTGCTATCTCGCTCGACTCCTATTGATTCCAATGATCTTTGTCGCCAATCCGGAGTAACTGCTAGCCAAACATATTTGAAATTGTTGGATGAAGAAGAGATCGGAAAAACGTGTCTCGCGCAAAGGCGCCAAGAACAAAAAATTCGAAGCACGAAATCCGAAATTCGAAACAATTTCAAATGACCAAAATATGTAAAATTCCAAACAAGCTTCCTTCGGATTCCGTGTTTTGGATCTTCCCGATTTGAGATTTATTGGTCTCTAAGTTTGTTTCGGATTTCGATATTCGGATTTTGGCTTTGTTTC
>JACPFE010000135.1 GCA_016183145.1 Deltaproteobacteria bacterium
AGCGGCATCAAGTGAATTGATCTCGTAGCGACCGGCAGAAAGAAAGGCAACAGCGCGTGAGCGAAGATTCCGGCAAGCGCGGGGTGACCGGACGTAACGCGCGGTCAAATCATTCGGTAACCGCGAACCGACCAGTAGACGAGTCCCACCACCGCAATCACCGAGGCAGCGGGGTGATCGATTACCCAGTTTAAGCCGGGCTCAAAAACATAGCGCAGGGAAAGATCGAAAAGCTTCTCAAGGTGACGCATTGGCCAAGGCCCTCTCGCTCGAAACTAAATCATTTTATACCAACCATGGCTCGGCCAAAAGGGATATCTTGAATCACTGCCAATTCACCCAGACCATCAACGGTACTTCCGATCACCCACATTCGGATCGGCGACGAATTTGACCCGAGCGAAGCCCCGGGCCACGAGCCAGCGAGCCTCTCCTAGTCGCTCGGTACAAACTTGGCCAATTTGGAACAAGGTTGGTCGTTTCAAGTGGAATCGCGCCCTTCTTAGTCAATCAGGCGCACAGCGGATCTAGGCGAAACTTAAGAACTAATTGTTATTCGTAGAGCAATTGCGCAGTTGGCACCGCCGTTGCTCCTTCCGGGGAACATAAAAGCAATCGAAGGAGCAACTGATGAAGATATTAATCGCGACGATGTTCAAGAAGGTGCCGGTTCGCAAGACCCACCAGCGGGCATCGATCTGTAAGCGCTGCGGTACACGAATTTACTCGTTGAGTTATTTAAAAGCTCATCTCGAGGCCCATGTGAAGAAAGGCCATTAACCATGCTGGTCAACGTAAGGAGTAACGCGATGCAGCTCTCTCTCATCCCCTGGCAGGTATTTCTCGATGCTCTCAAGAAGCAGAATCCCCACACGCGGGAAACTTGGCTGCGCCGTTGGGTCTTCACCGACGAAGGCGTCATCATCGCCACGCCGGAAAAATACTCGGCGCCATCCCAATCGCCTTCGGCCGCCGTTGCTGCGGCTCGATAGCCATAATCCGCTCGCTGAAAAACAATTTCCCCTGCTACGACAAGTAAGTGAATATGGCAGAAACTATGCCCTGGGAATGAGCAGGGTCATTCCCACTCTGAGCAGGCTGGTTCGGCGCAGGCCGTTGGCCTCAAGAATGCGCTCCAGCGATGCGCCGTAGCGCTGCGCGATGTGGATAAGCGTCTCCCCGCGTTTCACCCGGTGGTGCACGACCTGGGGCTTAGCCTTCGCTTGTGGGCGGCTCGGGGTCGCCTCCGCAACGACGATCTCCGCCTTGCCGCCAGCGGGCAGCTTGACTCGATAGCCGGCGGGCACGGTGGCGCTGGCATGGCTAAGCGCCGGGTTCCACTCCAGCAACTGCTGGCGTGTAAGCCCCTTCGAACTAGCCAGCGCGGCCACCGTTGTGTTTTTCGTCACCTCGACCTCTTCGATCGCTAGCGGAGGATCGATCTCGAGCTCGGGAAAGTACTTCTTGGGGTTCTTGCCGATCTCCACGGCCGCCAAAAACTCCGCGTAGAAATTCTTCGGGGCAAAACCCCAATAACGGTGATTGTACTTCTGGATCAACGTGACCAGGTCGTTGGAGCCGATCTCAGAAACCGCGCGCGCCATACCCGCTGGGCCATAATTATACGACGTGATGGCCAGCGGCCAACTGCCCAGAAATTCATAGGCTTGCTGTAGATAGGCGGCGGCGGCGCGGGTCGATTCGACCGGGTCTTTCCGTTCATCGACGTTGCGGTCGACGCGCATGTTGAATTGCTTCCCGGTGACGCGCATGAACTGCCACATCCCCAAAGCGCCGACGTTCGAGCGCGCGTTGATATCATACGACGACTCGACGATCGGCAAATAAGCGATTTCGGCCGGCAGTCCTCGCTCCCGGAAGATTTGCTGCATCTGCGCGAGGTATTTTCCCGATCGCTTGATCCCCGCGGCGGTCCGTTCTTTGATGCCGCGCTGAGACTTGACTCTGTCCGAATCGACGCCGTGGGCCGCGGCGATGCGGGCGATCTCCCCGCTGATGTACCGCTTCGGACGGCTGTCCTCGCCGACGTCCTGAACTTCGTAAATCCGGCTCATGTCGAGAGGATCGAAAAAGACCAGTTGGGAAGAGCTGTACTCGGTAAAGACGCGCTTCCAAAACTCGACCGCATTTTCCAAGCCCGGCAGAAGCGGGAGTTGGTTTTCACCGGCGGGTTTGCCTTGGGCGTGCAGTTCAGCGGCCGAACAAAGCAGGAGACTCAGCAAAAAGACCGCTAACCATCGTGCAGAATGTTTCATCGCCACCACCATTCAGCAAACAGATCGAGCAACTAATGTGCCACGCCTACAAGCTCTATGAACAGCCGCATATTAAGGATTTTCGTGGCTGAAAACAAACAAAAAATCGCGCTTGCACTGACAAAATTGACAGATTCGTGCCATGAATGGAATTATGCCGTCATTGACGGCAACCAAATGGCTGACTAAAGTCGCGTCATTTCTTTGACCCTTCGACGGGAGCCCCGGCCTTGGCCGGGGCTCTTGCTCAGGATTCCGCCCCACGGGCGTACTCGAAGGTGCCACAGTCTTGCCCGTGGGGCTCCACTTGATTTCCTGGAGGATTGCGTTGGACACCCCCACTTGGCTGACGATCGCGGAACTGTTATTCAGGACCATTCTCGGTTGGCGCTTCTTGATCAGCGGTTTTAGCAATATCCGTCGTTGGCCCAATCCGGTGAATACCGCGAGCATTCTGTTCCCCAAGGGGGCGAAGTTCTTCGGCTTCAGCGCAACCTTTTTGATGGTTGTGGGCGGCCTGGGAGTCGCGGCGGGATGGCAAACTCCTCTCTGCGCGGTCATGCTGATCATCTTCTTGATTCCGACCTTCGCCTTGCATTCCTACTGGCTCAAAATCTTACCGACGATGGCGCCGGTCGTGAAAAAAGCGATTGGTGACGATCAGGCTCAAAACTACTTTCGCTTTTTTGACCGCCAGTCCTTTCACGCTCACGAAGTCGGCATCCACGACAATCTCGTCTTTTTGGCGGCGGCATTTTATTTCGCGGTGCGTGGCAGCGGCGCCTTCGGGTTGGATAATCTGTTCAGCGATTGGGTGGTTCGGCTTTTTTAAGTGCTGAGTGACGAGTCCTGAGTGCTGAGCAGTTCGGATACGATTCACAAACCGCCGACGAAGCGGCCTGGGTTCAGCAGTCCCGTGGGATCGAATTGATTTTTCATCTCGCGCATGAGCGCGAGCGTGGGCGGCGGCGGACCCCAAACGTCGATATTTTTCTTCGTGTCGTCCGGGGCCGCAAAAATAATGGCATGGCCGCCACAGCGCGGCGCCAGCGAGAGCAAATCCGCAAACCGCTGCGGTGATGTCTGGCGCTCCGATTCGGCAACCCATAGGGTTCCCGTCGGCGGGTTACTCAGAATCGCCGGCTGAAACTCGGACCCGTTCCATTCGCGGATGGCTCGGACGGATTCCGCGACCGACGCCCGGGCCACGGTAACTCGATAAACCACTCGGCCCGTTTGTAGAGGAAAATCCCGGACGCGGTCCCAGAGTTGGCCGTCGGCGCTATCGCGCAAAATCTCGGCGCCGAGACCGACGCGTTGCGCCATAGCCAGGGCATCATTCGTATGACGCGCAACGGTTTCTGCGAACCCTTCACATCGGATCGCTGCCCGCCAATCGTTTTGCCCAGCGCCGAGCGCGCGGGAATTCATCAGCGCAACGGCCGCCGGCAAAAGTGGCGAGCGCGACAATTCGTCGACAAACCGTAAGACCTTGGGCAGCGCGCCGGCTGCGACCACGGTCGCGGCTGTTTCCGGAATCGGCGCCACTCTCAGCGTGACTTCCGTGAGGATTCCCAGCGTGCCCAGGGAGCCGACGAACAGCTTGCACATATCGTAGCCGGCGACGTTCTTGACGACTTTGCCGCCGGCCTTGATCACCTCGCCGGAGGCGAGCGACACTTTCATGCCGATGACCAGATCCCGCACGCTGCCGTAACAGCTCCGCCGCGGTCCGTTTAGATTTGCGGCGACGATACCGCCGATAGTCGCGCGCGCAGGAAAGGGAGGATCGAAGGGGAGAATTTGCTTCTGCCGCGCAAGAACCTCCTGCAGCGCCATCAGCGTCATGCCGCTTTGCACGGTGGCGGTCAAATTGGCGCCGTCATGTTCGATGACGCGGTCGAGCCGGCCCGTTTCCATGACGACATCGAGGGAGCGCGGTCGGTTGCCGATTTGCATCGCCGTACCCCCGCCCCAGGGAATCACCGCCGCTTCCGCTTCGGCAGCGACGCGCAGCGCCGCGGCAATCTGTTCGGCCGCCGCCGGAAAGCAAACGAGCGCCGGCTGCATGCCGTCGACGATGTGGGATGCCAGCACGCTTTGTTCAGTTATAACCGCGGCGGCGCCGAGTTCCACTCCCAGCCTTTGAGCCAGTTGATCGACGGTTGATTTCATTTCGCCACTTCCGCTCTGTACTACTAAAACGGCAAGTTTGCGCAACTCGCGCAAATTCCCCCCACCTCTTTCCCCGCTCGGAGACTGTGTCGCAATACGTGCAATCCCGAGAATGTCATGCTGAGCAGCGCGAAGCATCTCGCATTTTCAGGATGTTGCGAAGGCGAGATTCTTCGGCTTCGCCTCAGAATGACATTAA
>JACPFE010000128.1:0-3771 GCA_016183145.1 Deltaproteobacteria bacterium
TTGTTCTCTCCGCTGGCATCTAGCATGGCCCGGCCAGTGGTTCTCATAGACTCCCATCCAAAACAAACCCCATCGACCTCTCTTTTCTGCAGAGCAATGCGAATTCTGGACGTGCCGGTGTAGCCAGAGATCACGTCGAATTTTGTCCCTAGAGTGAGATTTAAGATTCGCGGCAGGTCGTCGGTTGTTGCGCCTGGCCGGGTCGAGCCCATCTTAAGTGCGCCCTTCGAGGCGATGACGTCATCGAGCGTCTTGAGCCCCGTAAAGCCCATCACTGCACAAGAAGGCAGGCCGACACTGGGGGTGCCGATCCATCCGAATTTGCTGGCGTCAAATCTGGCTGCTCTATCGCCGAGCGCCTGTCGGAGAACCAGCGCGCTATTGAAAATTCCGACCGTGAGACCATCGGGGTCGGTTTTTCGGTAAAGCGTGTTAGCTGCGATCATGCTGCCCGCGCCATCCATGTTTTCGACCACGGTGGCGGGATTCCCCGGGATGTGTTTGCCGATATGGCGCGCGACGGCACGCGTGTAGGTATCGTAACCTCCGCCCGCGGCGAAGCCGACGACGAACCGGATTGTTTTACCGGCATAAAATTCCTCGGCGGGGGTAGCCCATGATCCCACGAGCAGGAACGTCATAAAGGAGAGAACCGCAACGGCGGCTAATTTCCTAGTTTTCATGATGACCTCCTTGCTTCTGTATTTCTCTGAGAGCGTCCACTAATTAAATTGTTTCCCATTGCATTTGCTCGCCACTAACCAGTTAAAATAAAAGACCCGCAGCTTCCCTTTACCGGGCGCTTCTGAGTTAGTCTCCACGCACAAAATACGTCGCCCGGCGGTTTTTGCTGAGATAAACATCTCTGATGACCACGACCTTGTTTTTGATGCGCGCTACGATCGTATACCCTCCCGGCGGAAGCTGAATGTAAAACCACGGGCCATGGACCATGAGTTTGTCGACGCGATGGCCCCGGTTGTCTCCAATCAAAAGCAAAACCGGTGAGACTAAGGTGCTCAACCGCCCTGCGAAAACTAATTTGAGATTATAGGGCGCGGATCGCCGCTCCATTGCCTGTTGTTCATCGAAGGCCAAACCACCAATCATGTAATAGAACCCACCTGCTGTTTTGCCACGCGTGATGCTGGCATCGGCGAGCTGAGACTTGCGAGCATCCGCCAACACCGGAAAAAGCAAGAGGACAAGGATTGCCGATATCATCGAACCCAGCTCGCCGTAACCGCTGGTGGAGAAAACTGCAATTTTCACGATCATCGTTTCTATCTCACGTCTTTTGTCCCGGGACCAGAAACTATAAAGGTGAGATCGACAAAAAGCCTTTCATAGGCCCTCCTTAATGGCATGCGACCCTACAGCTAAGTGCCTTTCAGTTTTCCTAGCGCATGGGCTTCCGTGAACGTCATTGCGCATCGGCTTCTCTTTCTAGAAGGGGACAGCAACAGAGGTGCCACAAGCGATTGGATAGAGAATACAGGCGGTTACGCAGACTTGACTGAAACGGGACGTGATCAATAACGGCCAGTGTGCAAGACATTCACACGGATAACGGCTGGAGCGAAAAGCAGGATAGAATTTTATACATCACGGTCGGAACCGAAGGGCCGGCTCGACTTGGTTCCTATAAATGTAGCGAAATTGCTTAAGAAAACCGTGTGCATATCGTTCACAGGCGATGTTCTGATTCCCTCCTTTGATTGTCGGATTGGCACGGACCGCCCCAACTGATGCCGTTCGTTAAACACCGGAGCCGCTACAGCCCGTTGAGTTGTTCCAGGGCCTATCGTTAGGAGCAAAAAGGGCTTGCGCTCAACCGCTCGTCACTTTCGACACCAACGCTTCCCGAATCTCCCGCAACTTCGCTTTCATCTCAACCGCATTCTCGCGGCCCATTCGCAACAGGATCTTCTGCCCCGCCGAGAGGCGTTCCAGCTTTGGATCGGCGAACTCGTACAGCACTCTTGGTTGACTGAGCAGCACCAGCCGGTGCACGTCCGGCGCCTCAAGCAGATGATCGATCACCTCGACGACCCGATCGTTGAAATACTTTTCGGTGTAGCCCAGATTTTCATACTGCTTTTGAAAGAGCGGATAAAAGCGCCTGTACACCGCCACCAGCGCCTGAGTGGGCACTGCCTCCGCCAGACGCACATAGGCCCGGTAACGCGCGGCATTGCGCGGGCTGAGGGCGAGACTCTCGCCCGTGCCCGTTGTGACAAGAAGCCCCGGCAGTGGCTTCACAGGCATCAACAGCAGCGACACGCTGTCCCGAGGTAGATTGTCGATGGTGGCCACGATTCGGCGGATGATGTCCTGCAAGTTAAAAAACTTCTCCAGGTCTTTTCCAAACAGTGCCGCCAACGCATCGCGTATTGCGCCGTCGCTCTCGGTCAGCGCTGGCAGCGGTTCTGGCGGTGGCCCATCCGCTTCTATGGGATAGCGGATTGCCGGCGGCGCCGGAGCGGGCACCTGCGGCGCCTGCGGCTGGAGCTTCTCACTGTTCAGCGAAAAATACAGAACAGAGGCACCGACCACCGCGAGGACCGGAATCGTCCACAATAACGTTCTTTTCATAAATATGAGCCTCCGTGTGCGTCTTAACGAAGGAGATGCATTCGACCGTAACGCCAAGACGCGGCGGACCACGCAAGCCGGCCGTTCTTGCATCAGAAATAAGTTAACCGCGGATCATCGTTGCTTGTCCCTGTCCCACTCGATGTTCTTCTTGGACCGGTCGAAAAAGGGGGCGTACACAGAAAGCGCTGAAAACCTGGCGCCTTCACGCAGGATCGGGCCGTGCAGCGTGTTGCGCGGGATGAAGACGAGGTATCCAGGCCCGACCCGCCGCATTTCATCGCCCACCTGAAAGTCAGCCTCCCCTTCGAGAATGAAGACGACCTCATCATGGGCAGGTTGCGTATGCAGGGCATTGCCGGCCTCTCTGATGATGCCCAGGTTTGCAGTCGCATATTGCCCATCCCAAAGAAAGGTCCTCTTGATCGGATCACTCGCGGTCGAGGGATCAGTTTCCATCTCACGAAGCTTCTCGTAGAGATTGACGAAATGGCTCATTCTTTTAACCTCCTACCGACGCCTCCGTTTCTCAGAGCGAAGGCTTGATATTCTGGTTCATACGAAAAAGATTCCTCAAAGTTTTTCTCGCCGCCTGCCCTAAGAAACTGAAGATTCTCTCGTACCCAATCAGGCTAGGGTTCCGGCTTGCCGCCTTGGGCCGTTGCCGTGTCGACGGTAGAAGGGGTAGTGTCTTTCAAGTACTTGTAGTAATCGCTGTCGGTGGTAAGCAGGATGACGGAGTTTTTGTTTTGATCCTCCTTTAAGGCCTCGAGCGTCCGTGAAAAAGCATAAAACTCCGGGTCTCGGCCGTAGGCCTTGCCGTAGACTCCGGTTGCTGTGGCATCCGCCTTACCTCGGATCTCCTGAACCTTTCGATAGGCGCCGGAGCGGATCTGGCGCAGCTCCTTCTCCATATTCCCCAGGACCTCGGCGCTCTGCCCCTCTCCCTCAGAGCGAAATCGGGCCGCAATGCGCTTCCGCTCGGATATCATACGGGCGTACACTTTTTCCCTGACGCTCTCCACGTAGTTAAGGCGCTTAATTCGGACATCCACCACCTCGATCCCATACTGCGGAGTGATCTTGCGCGCCTGGGCCAGGATGGCCCGCGTAATCTCCTCACGCCCGAGCTGGACCTCCTTTCTCAGCTCTTCAATTATCTCCTTAGGGGCCTCT
>JACPFE010000128.1:3780-15805 GCA_016183145.1 Deltaproteobacteria bacterium
ATTATCTCCTTAGGGGCCTCTTCTAGGACCTCACCCTTGGGGGTTTCCCAAGAGGAACTGCGGACCAACTCAACCAAGGAGTTAGCCGAAATAAGGTCTCGCGCAGCGGAGTCGATAATATCATCCAGGCGGGACTGGGCTCCCTGTTCAGTAGCGACGCTCTCCAGGAACTTGAGTGGATCTACGATGCGCCAGCGGGCAGTGGTATCCAGCCAGATAAACTCGCGCCCTGCAGTTGGGATCTGGTTCGGGTCGCCGTCCCAGACGAGGAGGCGCTTCTCGAAGCGTCGGACTTCCTGAACAAAGGGTAGTTTGAAGTGCAGGCCTGCCTCTGTAACCGGGGCCCCAACGGGCCGGCCGAACTGCAGGATGACCACCTGCTGCCCCTCCTGCAATCTGTAGAGGGACCCAGAAGCAAGGAGTGCCGCCACAACCCCAAGGATTACTAATGCGTAATTCGCCTTTCTCATCGCTGCGCTGCCTCCTTTTGGCGCGTCTCCCCGGGAGCCGAACCCAGCGGGAGCCAGGGGACCAATGCCCGCTGTTCACTATCCACAATATAAAGCCCCTTTGCCTGGCGCAGCAGCTCGCCCGTCGACTCCAGGTAAAGACGCCGCCGTGTAACCTCCGGAGCCCGCTGGTACTCCTTCAGGATGGCTAGGAACCGTACGGACTCTCCCTGAGCCCGATTGACCCGCTCCACGGCGTAGCCTTCAGCCTCAGCAATGGATTGGTTTGCCTCACCTCTGGCTTTAGGGATCTCCTTGTTTGCCTGCTCCTGGGCCTGGTTGATCATTCGCTCACGGTCCTGTCTGGACTCGTTGACCTCATTGAAGGCAGGCTTAACCGGATCTGGTGGAGTCACATCCTGAAGCTCCACCGTGACGAGCCGGACACCAGTCTGATATTCGGACAATATCTTCTGCATCTCCTCCTTCACTTCGCTGGCCACAGCGACCATGTCCCGGATGGTCTCGCCCGTTTCCCGGATCTTAAAGAGGTAGTGGACCGGATCCTCGATGCGGTACTGGACAATCCACTGGACATCAATCACGTTGAGATCGCCGGTGAGCATGAGGGACTCGCTGGAAAGGTCTCCCCTTTGGTATTGCGTCCTTTGACCGGGGCGCAAAGTGCGAAAGCCAAACTCCTCCTTGAGCACCCGTGCGGTGGGGATCTGTCGTACCTTCTCGATGCCAAAGGGAATTTTAAAGTGGAGACCCGGACTCGCCGTTCGTACGACGCGGCCGAAGCGCTGGACCACCGCTGTCTCCTCCGGCTGTACCGTGTACCAGCTCGACCATAGAAAGCCGAGAATGACCAAGGCGGCGAAGATCGGACCGATGCGGCCGGGCCTAAATCCCCGCAGTTGGCGCTGGGCGCGCCGAAGAATCAACTCAAGTTCGTCAGGCCATTGTCCATTAGGCATGTGCATACCTCGTGTAATTTCTGTTTTGTGTCATCAAATTTTTAACTGTTCGATAAGAAGCCCTTCCGGGAAATCCCTGGGCTGTAAAAGGGAGGACCGCGAACAGTCCAGCGTTAAACGCATGCAAGTAGTCGAGCACAGGATAATCCCCTATGTCGTTCTGTATTTCTTAACCAAGAACTCGAGCCACTGCCTCCTTGGCCCGGCCGTCTAATTTTCCCGCCTTTTGCCCGGCACAAGAAAACTTAACTTTTCTTTCGCCTTGGCGGGCGTCGCGAGAATCTTAGCGACCTTTTTCTCGATCTGTTCGCCGGGAACATAGGTGACGAGCAATTTCGAGCGGTTCGCTCCCTCTAAAAATTCTCGATCCTCCAGAGTCTCTTTGAACGCTTTGCGCAGCGTGGCGAGCCGGTCTTTAGGAATGTTCGGAGGAAGCGCGAACGGTCTTTGAAAATCATATTGAGGTAGCCAGGCGTTCAAGATTGCCAGTCCATCATCGCTGGCCTTCTCCTTGATGACTTCCTCCAGTCTTGGAAGATCTTTAACTTCCGGCTCTTCCGAGTCCGCGTGCGTGATAAAGGGGATCAATTTGTCATCTCCCTTTGCATCCAGCATGGCCCTCCCCGTAGTTCTTATAGACTCCCAGCCAAAGCACACCCCATCGACCTCTCTCTTTTGCAGGGCAATGCGGATTCTGGAGGTGCCCTTGTACCCTGAGATGATATCGAAGTTCGTGCCCAGGGTGAGATTTAAAATTCGGGGCAGATCGTCGGTTGTGGCACCCGGCCTCGTTGATCCAATCTTAAGAGCGCGCCTTGAGGCGATGATCTCCTCGAGGGTTTTGAGTCCGGTAAAACCCATCACAGCGCAAGTGGGTAACCCAACACTGGGCGTTCCGATCCAGCCGAATTTGCTGGCGTCAAATCGAACCGATCTGTCACCGAGCGCCTGTCGGAGAACCAGCGCGCTGTTGAAAATCCCCACCGTGAGGCCGTCAGGCTCGGTGTTTCTGTAAAGGGTGTTGGCCGCGATCATACTACCCGCGCCATCCATATTTTCGACCACGGTCGCAGGGCTTCCTGGAATGTGTTTGCTGATATGGCGCGCGACGGCTCGCGTATAGGTGTCGTAACCGCCTCCAGCAGCAAATCCCACAATGAAGCGGATAGTCTTGTCTTCGTAGAAATTATTGGCAGTGGCTTTTGGCGGAATGCTGAAAAAGACCAGACCTACCATCATCGCCACGCATAAAACGATTTTCTTATTCATGGCCTTACCTCCTTTTTAGCTAGCCCTAAACATGATTAGTCCCAAAGGCAGCAAGTCAACATTGCCCTAGACTTTCAGCACGCTCTGTCGATATTGCTCGTCGGGATCAACACCAGGGTTCATCTTAAAGACTATGCTCTTGTCCACAATCAATTGCCCATCTTCACCTTGGCTGATGTTAAAGCGATCCAGAGGTCGCGGCGCTGGCCCCTCGAAATTCATTCCGTCCTTATAGAAACCGCTACCGTGACAGGGGCATTTGAACTTGTCCTCCGCCGCAAGCCAGCGCGGCGTGCAGCCGAGATGTGTGCATTTGGCGAAAATCGCATAAAAACCTTCCTGTTCACGCACGATCCAAACCCGATAATCTTGTTTGTATTTTTCGCTGACTTCTCCCAGCGCGTAGTCCGAAGGAAACCCAGCCTTAAAGGTTGAAGGAGGCTGAAAGTGAACTCTGGGAAAGGCGGAGCGAATAAATCCAATTAAACTAAGCCCCCCAAATACGCCCATTCCTCCCCAACCGATACGTGTGAAAAAGTCTCTCCGACTCCAAATCCCTCTCTTATATTTTCCGTTCACGGGCTCCCCATCTTAAAAAACCGATGACCTCGCTCTTGCTGCACTATGCCTCGGCAGCATCTTACGTCACCCCAGGTTGCTTCTTGCTCAGCTCGAAGATGACTTTCACCTCCTCTTTGGGCTTTACCGTTACCTTTTGGCTCACCTTGCCCAAGGTCTCATGCCAAAGGTCGAGAGTATAAGTCCCGGGAGGGACATCGGTTAGTTTGAACGTGCCGGCGCTGTCGCTCACGCTGAAGTAGGGGTTTTCTGTCACAAAGAACCAGCCGCTCATCCAGCCATGGACGTCGCATTTGACGCTGATAATCTCAGGTTTCTCGATTGTCACTGTAAGCGTTTTCTTAAACTTCGGCTGCGCCATATTGAACGGGTCGTTCTTCTCGCTGTAACTGTGGATATTGTGAAGAACGCCGTCGGGGTTTTTTATCTCCACGGTCGATCCTGCCGGGAAGGCCAAGACATGCGGATGATACTCGCACGCCTTTTGATCTAAAGTAACTTTCTGTTGCTCGATCTTTTTTCCCTGCTTGATATCGGTGATGTAAACAACGGCATCCTGAACTTCTTCATCTTCAGAAACGAGCAAAGCCGGATTTTTTTTGCTCTTGCCACAGACCTCCTGGTCTTTGGTGACAGAAATAGTCGATGGTGACCATTTCCCTTTGAACGTTACCTTCCCGAAGATCGTCCCGCCGTTCTGAACCGCCGCTGCCCGGTAAGCCGTTGCGTCCCCAGTCGCCGGGGTCTCTGCAGTGGAAGCCGGTTTTTCAGCGGAAGATTCCTCTTGCTCCTTGCCGCAACTCCAAAAGAGGAGCAACGAAAACACCAGTATGACCGTACTGAATCTATGACTCTGAGGTTTCTGCGTCATCTCCTCAATGTCTCCTTGTAGCAGACCTTGTTCTTCTAGAGCCTAAAAGATGCTCCTGAAATCCTGAATGTAGTCATTCTAGTGCGTCGAAAAAATCCGCAGGGGATTCTCTAGGCTTTAGCTGTTCCTTTATGAGCAGGAGCAAATGGGATGCCAGGAGAGTAAATGAAGCGGGAATACAACCGGTTAGAAGAACCCGCTCCAAAAACCGAAGCGGTAAAGCAAAGGCGCGTGTGCAGGATATTTACATTACGCGCGACTGTCTGCCTGTTCGGGTGTTAGATAGCTTACACAGGAGCTACCTAAAGACCACCGATGCAGAAGGAGAACTGAGGTTGCCCTTTTGCCAGGTCTATGTCACCAGCGTAATGTTAGGGTTGGATTTTTTACCACTCATCGCTGTCCGTTTAAGGTGGGAAAACAGCTCCTAATATGTGTGCATATTTTTACGTAGGACAGGAAAACCTAGCCTGGAGCGCGCAGGGTCAGAAAAAGTGTCGTCTCTCCGCGGT
Organism: Deltaproteobacteria bacterium; assembly: GCA_016183145.1. Lineage (GTDB taxonomy): Bacteria > Desulfobacterota > Binatia > UBA9968 > UBA9968 > JACPFE01. The sequence continues at coordinate 8,441 of JACPFE010000128.1, forward strand.
CGACCAGAACGAGGACGACTTCGTCTTTGTTGATACTGTTCGCTGCATTTTGGAAGTCGGAAAGATTTTTAATTCGTTTACGGTCGATCTCCAAGATAAAATCCCCACGGCGAAGTCCTGCTTCGTCAGCGGCACTCCCGGGCCGAACAGCTCTAACGACAACCCCGTCCGTCCGGTCCAACCCCAGGCTTTCGGCAACCTGAGGCGTAACGTTCTGCACTGTCAGTCCTAAGTTCTTCTTGTCCTTGGCGTCCTTACCCACTGGCGTCCGCGCAACCACAAGGGGAAGCTTGTCCGAATTGTCGATTTTGTTGCCGTCGAACTCGATAATGACATCACCGACTTTCATTCCCGCTCGGTCTGCCGGACTATCGGTGGCGACAAAGGTGACTAAAGCGCCGCGAGGCTTTTCCAGTCCCAGACCCTCTGCAAGCGCCGGAGTCACCCTCTGTATGGCAACGCCAAGCCAACCTCTGACTACCTTCCCTTTCGTCCTCAGTTCCGGCAGAAGGTCCTTGACCAAGTTTATCGGTATCGCAAAGCCGATCCCAATATTGCCGCCACTTCGAGTGAAAATGGCTGTGTCGACTCCTACGACCTCCCCTTGCATGTTGACCAGAGGTCCACCCGAGTTTCCCGGATTGATCGACGCATCGGTCTGGATGAAGTTGTCATAGGCACCTGCGCCGACAATTCTGCCCTTCGCGCTTACAATTCCGGCAGTCACCGTTTGGTCCAGACCGAAGGGATTGCCGATTGCCAGGACCCATTCTCCCACCTGAAGTTTGTCCGAGTCTCCCAAAGAAACTGTGGGAAGTTTACCGGCAGCACCTATCTTGATCAGAGCAATATCTGTCTTGGGATCCTTACCGATCGCTTTTGCCTCAAACTCCCTCCCGTCAGAAAGTTTAACCACAATTTTCTCTGCATTTATGACCACATGATTGTTTGTGAGTATGAACCCATCCGGGTCGATGATGAACCCAGAACCAAGACTCCTTTGGCTAAACGGCCTCCGGTAAGGTCCTGGGAATAATTGAGGTGTTTCAACCGTATGGCTCGTGGAAATATTGACCACGGCGGGGCTGAGTTTGTTGGCCAGTGCGACGAAGATGGGAAGCTCTTCCGTAGCAGCAAAAGCCTTATCACTGGAAATGACGGCAATCTTTGAGAATAAATCCAGCCGCTCGCCTGCGACATAGCCGAGCAGCGACAAAGTCAGAGCCACAATGACAAGTTCTTTGATTCCGATCTTTCTATAGTGCATGCCTTTTGGTCTTTTCGATTGGCTATTTAATCACTGACCCGCCACCGTCTCCGGTGATCGCTCCTTCGCCTCTGTTAAGTGGCTTCTCTTGAGACGATCAAGGTAAGGTTGTGCGCGCCGGTTACTCTTATTTCGCTATTGGGTTCGATTGGCTGATCACGCGGTTCTGCTTCGGCCTGCCACAGCTCGCCGCGCACTCGCACCATGCCGCGCGGATCGAGCCGTTCCTGAGCCAAGCCTTTTTTACCCACAAGTTGCTCCACTCCGGTCTTAACGTCCGACTCGTATGCGGTTCGGACGAGAGGGTAGAGCGCGATGTCCTTTAGCACCCAGACAGTAAAAAGTCCGGACGCTGCCCAGAGAGGCAGGCGGATCCACTCCGTCAACCCAAGCAGCACAAGCGCAGCGACCGCCCATCCAGGCACCTGAAATAGCGCGTATCTCTTCCACGTCGCTATCGCCATGTTTCTGTTTCTCCTTGCGAGCGTGGCGAGCACCAACACGAGACCTGATCGTGCGGTTCGATGAGTTGAGAAGAACGCTCGTGTTTCGACGGCTCAGATGTCACGTGGCAATTCATGTTCGTCACGTCCTCTTACGTTTGCGTCTTACGGATCAGTTTCTAGATCAGTCTATATACTTATCGATACCTACGCATGGTCTCGACTGTGGTTCCTGGTCTCCCACCTACGGTTCCTTTTCTAAGTCCCAGTGCAAAAGGCGCGTTACGCGATGGCCTTCAGCCAACTCAAGATTCTTGATTTGTTTCGTTTCATCTTCGTAAGTGGCCTTTACGGTGTACTTACCCGGAGGAAGCTTAACGTAAAACCACGGTCCGTTAGTGGTTGCGCGGACCATTTCGCGGCCGTCTTTTTCGATCAAGAGTTCTACGTCGGAGAGATATGGGCCGGACATCTCTGCAAAAGCGAGTTTGAGGTTGTAGTCTTGCCCCCAGCTCTGCATAATCTCCCGTTCGCCACTCCCAATCCCTCCTGTCATGTAGGCGAAACCGTGATCGGTTACTCCCCTGATAATGTGTGGAGGATGTTCCATTGACGTCTGCGCAGAGGTGCTTCCGGCTAATATCCACGGTGAAAGAGAGGCGAAGCCGAATACGAAGAACACCAGCGGCCAGCTCCGATTTTTGATTGTTTCATATGATTCTTTCATGACTCGTTCCTCCTTGTTTCTTGTAAGATTACTAAAGGGTGACACGTCCTTTGTTTTTGTTTTGCCTTCCTGAGCTTCTGAGTGGCGTGAGTTGGCTCTCTAATTGAGCAACGGTCAGTAGCTGTATGCCGGGAATAGGATGAGCGACGAACGCTTTTGCGAAAACGTTGTTTTTGATAGTGCCCTGCTCGGCCATAACAACGATTTGCAGTGACTCGTTTACGTCTCTCAGATTCAAGAGTGTTTCAGCCAGGTCCATTGCCTTTCCGGTGGAAACCAGAACGGCTGCGTCAAAGTTCTCCCGCTGAGCCCGGGAGACCGCCGCCTCGCCACTGCTCAACTTCACAACGCAACAGCCCGCGCGAAGAAGACACTTTTCCACTTCATCACAAGCCTCTGAGCAGACGAGCATTATTTTGTCTACTCTAGAGAGATCTCTTGGGCTCATAGATTGCAGCCTCTACCACTCGCCGCTCTGCTTTCTTAATCGCTCGTTTTCCCTTCTAAGCCGCTCCAGTTCAGCTTGATTATCCTCTATCTGCCGTTGGTGCTCTCTCTGCTTCTGCTCCTGGCTCGCGAGTTGGTTGCCGATCAAAGCACCCGCGACGAGTCCCACAGGGCCGCCAATCGCGGCGCCCGCTGCAGCATGGCCAACGGTGCTACCGATGATAGCGCCTGTACCTGCGCCTAGTCCTCCTCCGACAAGGCCGCCCTTTTCCCGAGTGGTGAGGGGAGTGGAACAAGCGGCGAGAATGACAGCTAGAAAAAATACGATAAAGACGGTTAGTGTTTTCTTGCGCATTCTGCAGACCTTCTTCCTTACTGCTTCTTACTTTGTCTTGCTTCGAGTCAGCTTACTCTTCTTGCTTCGGGATGCCCGGCGTGTATCCTTTTCTTCCACCGGAGTAGGCCGTGGCGCAGATAACTCGGGGCGATGTCCAAAACTTCACAGATGCTCTCAAAGGAAAACAGCTCATCGCTGTCCTCTTTCATTATCCAGTCTTCTATCTCGCGTAATCGGGTTTTCCCTTTGCTGTCTCGAGCACGGACATATTTTTGGAAACATTCGACAGCGTCCTGCAAAACCGCCAACATCAGTTCTTTCTCCGGATCGAGACGAGCCCTCTTTCGATAAACATCCAAATATTCCCTGGGGAGAAGAACGTCCGGCTGGAGAAAGGAGTCCAGTTGTTTTTCCAGACACAGGGCTGCTGGATATCCCATAAAAACCTCTTTCTGATTTTCAAATGGCAATTCGGGTGCCAGGATGACATTGTTCTGGAATTCCAGCAGCTTAGAAAAAAAGCCACTCGATTAAACTAAAAGAATGGAACAGTCGAATGTGACGAATCTTTACGTTTCGAAAGAGATCCCGCTGCCAATAGTGAAAAATGTTTACACAAGACTGAGGTAGCCATGTTAGCCTTCATCCTTTTGCCGGGAGCAACGACTTGCCTTCGATCCACCGCCAGAACCGCGCTAAGGCCGGCAGAAAAAAGAGTGTCACTGCTATCGCGACAAAGAAAGCGGCAATTGGCCGTGTGAAGAATATGCTAATCGACCCGTTGGATAAGATAAGACTCTGGCGCAACACTTCCTCCGTAATGTCTCCTAGAACCAATGCCACGACCAACGGCGCAAGCGGATAGTTCAGTTTTTTAAAAACGTAGCCAATTAGTCCAAAGATGAGGACAAGCCATATATCGAAAGTTGAATTGTTGACCGCGTAGGCTCCAATGAGGCTCAGGAGAACAATGATGGGGGTTAGGATCGGAGATGGAATGCGCATAATAGCCGCAAAGAAAGGGACAAGAAATAAGCAAAGTAAAACTCCCATGGCATTGCCAATATACATGCTAGCGATTAGCCCCCAAACGAACTCCTTTTGCTCCGTAAAAAGCTGAGGCCCTGGCAGAAGGCCCCAAATATACAGGCCACCGAGAATCACCGCGGCCGTTGGAGAGCCCGGGATACCCAGTGTAATCATGGGCAAAAGAGCGCCGATTCCGGCCGCGTGAGCCGCCGTTTCGGTTGCCATCACTCCCTCAGGTATACCGGTGCCGAACTTCTCCGGGTGCCGGGATAATTTTTTTGCCAAGCCATAGCTAAGAAATGAAGCCGGGGTGGCTCCAGTTCCGGGCATAATGCCTATCCAAAAGCCGAGAAGAGTCCCGGTGAAAAAACTAGCAATGTTGCGCCATATGGTTTGCAGAACCACTGTGAAGTCCTTAAGCCCGACTCTTGCTCGCACTCCTTTGATTTCCAATGTCTCTTCGGCCGAATAAAGAATCTCACCAATGCCGAAAAGGCCAATAGATACGGTGATGAAACTAAAACCGCTCAGCATGGTGATGGAACCAAAGGTAAGCCGGGGCCTTCCGGTAACAAAGTCCAGGCCTACAGTGGCAAGCATGAAGCCGATCGCGGTGACCGCAAACGCTTTTGCAGGCGAGCCGCCGCCGAGACCCGTAAAAGTACTGAAGGCCAAAAGCAGGACAGCGAAGTTTTCAGGTGGACCGAAACGCAGTGCGAAATCGGCCAGCGGAGGCGCAAAAAAAGTGAAGAGAAGTACCGCGATCAGAGCGGAAAAAAAACCCGGCACAAAAGCTGATCCCAAGGCTTGTCCGGCACGGCCCGATGTCGCCATGGGGTGCCCGTCAAACATGGTAGCCACCGACCACGGCTCGCCAGGGATGTTGAACAAGATTGAAGTGATTGCGCCTCCAAAGAGGGCGCCCCAATAGATGCAGGAGAGAAAGACGATGGCCGAGGAGGGAGGCATGACAAAAGTCAGAGGTAACAATATGGCTACCCCGCTTGTGCCGCCGAGTCCTGGCAGGATACCAATAATCACCCCAAACAACACCCCTATTCCTGCAACAAAAAGGTTGTAAGGACTGAAAGCAAGGTCAAAGCCGTAAGCCAGATTTGCGAGAGACTCCATGGAGCTATCCCAAATTCCTCTTAAAAGAAGACGTACGGCCCCATTACTCCCTTAGGCAGAGGGATCAAAAACCATCTTTCAAAAATCAGATAAATGAGCGTGGGAAAAAGAACGCTGACAGCCACCGTGGTCAGCCACGGCTGACGGCCGGTCCACCAGATATACAGAAATAAATAGAGGAAAGCCGTGAGATAAAAGCCAACCGTTTCAATCAGGGGCACGACAAGCGCAAGCGGCACAAGAACCGTAAGCACTGACCGTGTTCGTTCCCAGGTCAAAAACGGCTTCTGAGATTGTTCCTCCCGCGAAAGAAGAGCCTTGATAATCACTGAAAGGCTCGACGCGGCAAGAAGTATAGCCAGCCAGAAGGGGAAAATCACCCCAGCCGATATCGAGGCGCACGGCCTCCCACGCGACCACTCCGGAAAGGATCAAAAGCGCGCTCGCACATGCAATTTCCGCCCGCCGCATCTTATAAACGGAATTCGGCTTGCCCTTTGAGCTAGATCGTTACCTGCTCAACCGGGCAGTCGTATCTTTGGCCCAGCCTGCCTTGTTCATGACTTCCACGTGGAGCTTGTTGTACTTTTCGACCCACTTGGCAAAATCGTCGCCTTTAAGATATTTGGCGTCGAGCACGTTTTTCCCCAAAAAACCCTGGAAGTCTCTAAGGTCAAAGACTTTCTTCATGAGACCGGCATAAAATTCTCGAGCCTCCTTCGGCATATCGGGCGGGCCGAAGATCCCCCGCATCATCTGATACGAGATATCGTAGCCCAGTTCTTTCACAGTCGGGAGTTCTTTGAACTGTTTGGAGCCGGTATGCCGGTTTTCCGCAAAGGTGGCCAATGCACGCAGCTTCGAGGGATAGTGAGGCAGGCCTTCGCTGGGGTTATTCACCGAAGCCTCAATATGTTTGCCAACAAGATTGGCTGCGACGGTACCGCCTCCTTTGAACGGGACATAACTGAAAGGCTTAAGGCCCGCCCTCTGTTCAAAGAATGTGAAGATGAGCTCGTCTTCCTGTTTGGAGCCTGTGCCGCCAACTTTGAGAGAGCGCTCCTTAGCCGCGCTAACCACATCAGCGACGCTTTTCCACGGGCTATCTTTGTGGACCCAGAGGAAAAAGTTGTCCAGGGCGAGAAGCGAGATAGGGGTAAAGGCCTTGTAGTTAAAAGGGAGCTTTTGCGCAATGGGGGTCATAACGAAACTCGATAAGGTGATCATGATTGTATGGTCATCTCCCTTTTTCCCGTGGACATAGTCCATAGCGACCGCTCCAGCGCCACCCACCTTGTTGATCGGCACCATCGGAACAGGCGCCAAATTGTGTTTATCAACCAGACCCGAGATCAGGCGGGCATACTTATCTGCGCCACCTCCCTGCCCCGCCATAATAATAAATTCTACAGGCTTTGTTGGCTCCCACGCATTCACGTTGCTCCAAGTTTCGAAAAAGACAAAACTAACGCCGAACAGCAATGAAACCAAAAACCTCCTGGTTTCCATGGCGCACCTCCTTTGGAAGCAACGAGTGAGCAATTGAGATGCCGCTGGGATTCCTTTTGGAAAGACGTGTACTTACTCTTGCAAGGATGCGTTAAAAACCAAGCGGGCAGTTTGCCGTGTGCACGATGGTTACAGTTATCACGATTTTAGTGCTTAAGAGTGCAGATAATTCACACAAGCTTCTAGGGCGCCTCGGATGGAATAACGTTTCACCACGAACGACGCAGCGCGGCGGAGCCGCAACCAAAGACCAAAACCGATTTAACCACAAAGAACGCAAAAAACACAAAAAAGTTTTTCTCCCCCGGCAACGGGGGAGAATGAAAGAGGGGGCGAGAATTTGCGCAAGCTGCGAAAACTTTCAAGTATAGTAGTACGCGTTTACGAAGAGCAGGAAGCGACTAAGAAATTTATTCTTCGATTTCTTCTTCGTGTGCTCCTTTGAAAATTTGGGGTTGGGAGTGAACTGATCACG
>JACPFE010000109.1 GCA_016183145.1 Deltaproteobacteria bacterium
ACGTCGAGGCAGTTCTCATGCCGGTCGTCCACGAATAGCTTGACTCCGAGTTTGTCCACCAGCGCCGATTTGGCGCTCTGGGTAAAATAAACCACCGGCTTGCTGACGCCATGCTCGCGCAGCCAATCGCAGGTGACGTCATGGATGCTGTAGTGATCCCGCTCGTAGCGATGGGTAACGAAGATCAGCCGTTCAGCGCGGCTCAGCGCGTCGAGGCACTGCCACTCCACCAAGGTGGGCAGCGGCGCGAGGCCGCGCCAAAAATTCGGGTCGTCGGAAACCTCCATGACGCACTGCCTGATCAGCTCGCTCGATAGAAACGGGTAATTGGTGAAATTGGGATCGGTGACCGACTCCAGATCGATGGCGCCGCCGCTGCGGGCCTGGAGGATCTGAACAAAAGGCGAGACGAAATCGGCCACCACGCCGTCGATGTCGAGAGCGACTTTCATTATACACAATCTAAGCAAAACGCCGACGGGCGTCAACTTGCATTGTTGTGGGGTCGCTTTCGATTGTGCTACACAAGAGACTCCGCGTATACTTTTTTAAGGAGAAGGGAACCGCATGGAAGACGCAGTGCTCGAACAGGTAGACCGCAATCGCATCGTCGAGCTGGCCTGTAATCTCGCCGACATCGTCAGCATCACCGGTGAGGAAGAGGAAGTCGCCAAATATCTCGGCGGCGAGTTCGAAAAGCTCGGCATGGAGGTCGAATACCAGTACGTCGAAGACGGCAGACCGAACGTCATCGGCAGGTTGAAGGGAACAGGCGGCGGGGCGACCTTGATGTTCAACGCGCACATGGACCATTTCGATAATCCCCAGGAGACCGTCGTCGAGGACGACCGGATCTACGGGCGCGGCCTGGTCAACATGAAAGCGGCGTTCCCTTGTTACATCGAGGCGGTGGCGGCGCTGCAAAAGGCCGGCGTGAAGCTCAAGGGCGATCTGATCATTGCCGGCGTCGTCGGCGAAATCGAAAAGGCCCAGGTTGGGAGATTCCAGGGAAAGTCCTACCGCGGGGCTGGCGTGGGCGCGCGCTATCTGATGGACCACGGCGTCATGGCCGATATGTGCATCATCGGCGAGCCCACGGGTCTGCACCTACAGATCGGCAACGGCGGCCTGATCTGGGCGCGAGTGAGCGTGGACGGCAGGGCGACGAAATTCGTCCTTGCCGCTTGCAAAGTCGCGCAAGCGATTCAAGACTGGGAAAGGGAATACCAGCGCAAGTATCCGCACAAGTTCATGCTGCCGACCGTGCAGATCGGCGCCATCGACGGCGGCAATGCGTTTAAGCCGGGCACCCGTCCGACCACCGATATTTTCGTCATCGTGAAGACCCTTCCCGGCGCGGTGCCGCTGGCGATTAAACGAGACCTCGAGGCGGTTTGCGAGAAGGTTAAAAAACGGGAGAGTGATATTCTGGACATTCGCGTCGATCTCTATCTCTCCACTGACGGCTACGAGATTTCCAAGAGCGAGTACGTGGTCAAGGCGATGGCAAGCGCCCACAAGATGGTGTTTGGCAAGCCGGTGCCCTATTCAAAACCGATACGCTACGGCATCACCAGCGACGGCTCGCGCATCGCGGCTTACGGCGTGCCGGCGATTACCTATGGTCCCGGTTTCGGCACCCATCTCGTCGATCCGACGGAAACGAAGGCCCCCGCCGAATGGGACGCACCGAGCGGCGTGCGGCGAGGCGTCGGCATCGAAAACATGGTCAACTGCACCAAGGTTTACGCCACGGCGGCGTTGGATATCTGCAATAGGAAGAAAGACGAGATGGCGAAGAAGTGATGCTTCGGCATCCCGGTTCAAGGTTCCAGGTTCAACGTTCAAAGTTTCGGACTCGAGTTCAAAACTCCGGGTTAAACTTTGAACCTTGAACTTTGAACGCAGAACCTTGAACGGTATTTCCCCTGGATAGGAGTCGGTCATGGACCTCACCTTCGCGCACTATCGCAACCGCTTTTGCATGTTTCGCACCTACTACGCCCTGGCGGTGGGTAAGGTGAGGCCGGATGGCTTCAACATGAAGGTCATCGAGCTGCCGGACCCGCCGAGTCGTGAGCAGGAAGAAGCGCTGATCCGCGGCGACGTTCAGGTGGCAAACTTATATCTGCCTAATTTTCTGCAGCGGAAATTAGCCGGCGCGCCGATCATCGGACTTTGCACCGAGTGGAAATCAACGATGAAGGGCAACGGCATGTTCGTGCGCAAGGACGGCCCGGTAAAAGAGCCGGCGGATCTCCAGGGTCGAACCATCGGTTCGCACCAGGGACCCCACGCAATCCACCGCTATCTATTGCGCCATCAGTTCGGCGTGGACGACTCGAAACTTTGCTGGGTTTCCCACCCGCAAGAGCAACTGCTTACCGCCTTGAAACGAGGCGAGGTTGATGGCGCGGTGCTGCTCGATCAGTTTTTCTTTCGCGGGGAACAAGACGGCGAGGCCCGCTGCCTCTACACCGATGGCGAGATTTGGCAAACGCTGCGCGGTTTTCCCGAGATCATCAAACATATGGTCGCGGCGCGGGAAGATCTGCTGCGCGATCATCTCGGCATCAAAGACAAACTGCTGCAAGCGTTTCGCGCGTCGTTTGCGTGGAGTGAAGCGCATCTGCAGGAGATCGCCGACGAGTTCATCAAGCGCTATCCGGGGGATAAAGAGGCGCTGCTCGCCTCGGCGCGTTATCCAAGGATTGAGTTTACTTTTACCGAGGCGGAGCAGAAGCTCGCCGACGCCGAAATGGACATGATGGTGGAGGTGGGCTGGATTCCGCGAAAAGCGCCGGTGGCATCCTTGTTTGCGGGGTAGGAAAGCAGCCCGGTTCAAAGTTCAACGTCCAATGTTCAAAGTTAAGCCCGGAACTTTGAATTTGAGTTCCATACGTTGAACCTTGAACCCGTTCGCCAAGCTCAGGGCAGACTTTGAACCCGGAATCTTGAACCCTATAATATTATCCATGGATTTCTCGCGGCACTGCGCCCAGGCTTGGTTCGGGCGCACGGTTTTTCTACTCTTCGCTCTCAATGCTTGCGCACTTTCGGCGCAACCCGGTTTTTACAGCGCTGAAGGGCTCCGCGAAACCGCCGATCTTATCCAAGATGTCAGAGCCTTCGGTCGAACTCTCGGTATTGAACCTACCGATGCGCTCGGCCGTACGACGGGGGAGGGGAGCGCGCTGTCTATGCTATGGCTGTGGTTGCAAAGAGCCGGCACGCTGGCAAGCAACCGGGCCGTGGACATCCGCATGGCCGTCGGTCTTTCCAGCATCAAGGAGCAAACGAAGATCGAGCAAGTGTATAGGGTCGACGGCTACAGCGTCTATTACCGCCAGGGCAACGAATTCGCGGACTCGCGCTCGGCGGTGACGCCGAGTTTCGCAGCCCAAGGAATCGTGCGGCGCGTCAATGTGATCCTTCACGAAGACCTGCACGGCGACGTGAATTTCGATCTCCCTTGGGACATCGAGGAGGCGGTGGTGACGCCGCTGGGTTCGTTGGCGGCGGTAGAATATTTTAAGCACAAGGGCGATGCCGAAAACCAGAAGCGAGCCCAGTCGGCTTTGGATGAAGGAAGGCAAGTTTCCCGGGAGCTGCTCAAGCTGGCGAAGGAAGCGGAAACGATTTTCCACTATGATCCCGTGGAAGATGCCAAACAGAAAGTTCTCGCGCTACTTTCCAGTTACCCCGCCTACCAGAGCATGTTTCAGCGCCAGATCGTGGGGCAGCATCCAGCGACGGTTCTCGAAGCGAAGCTGAGCCATGATCTCGCCTATTTCCGATATTTTGAGGCCATCGTGACTCTGGCGGAAAAACCCCTGGCCCTCGATGTCTTGATTGCAGAGCTGAAAACACTGCCGCGGGACGCCACGGCGGAGATAGCCGACAGGTTCTTGGCCGCCCTGGAATCAAAGTATGCCGTGACGACAAAATAGAAATATCCTAATTCTCTCTCCCCGATGTTTCGCTTACTCCAGACAAATCCTAACGCGCGGGGATTCATCGCGCTTTATTCCGGCACCTTTATGTCGGGCGCCTGGGCGATGATCATTCCGACGATACCGGTGCTCGCGCGCGAGTTCGGCGTTTCGCCGGGCGGCGCGGCGCAAATCATGACCGCCACAGTGGTGGGTAGATTTTTCGGCACCATCGTCGCCGGGATACTGCTGGATCGCAGGGGCACGCGCGTGGCGTTGGTGGGCGGTCCGCTGGTGGCGTGCGGCGCTGCGCTGCTGTGTGCGGTGGCGCCGTGGTTTCCAGTACTATTGCTTCTGTCAGTCTGCATCGGCGCCGCCGACAGCCTTTGGTCCACGGCTCGGGAAATCGCCGCCATCGATCTCGCCCGACGCAGCCAGCGCGGGCGCTTAATCAGCAGTCTGCACGGTACGTACAATATGGGAACGGCGATCGCGCCGCTCATCGGCGGCTGGCTGACCGAGATCATCGGCTATCAAGCGGCGTTTTTCGGTTACGCCGTGGCGTGCGCGCTGTCGGTGATTTTGGGATTACGCAGTCCGAATTCCCCGGCGCCGCCCAAGGCGCAAAAATCGCCGGAGTCCCCGCAAGGTCGGAGTGCGAGGGCGCTGCGGGAACGCGCGCGCGGATTTTTGGCTGTATTCGATGAAATTCGGCCCGATCTGAGAAGCACCTATGGACTCTTGGTACTGGCGACCATGGTCTCTCAGTCACAAAGGATCATCGTTCAGAGCATGCTGCCGCTCTACGGCGCCGCCTATCTGCATCTGTCGCCAAGCCAGATCGGCATGCTATTCACGATTTCCGGCGTGATCGTATTCGCCATGATCATTCCCGCGGGATTCGTCATGGATCGCGTCGGGAGAAAGTGGTGCACGGTCCCAAGCACGGGCCTGCCGGCGTTGATCTTTTTGCTGATCCCCCTGACCGACAGCTTCGCGCACCTTGGGATTCTAGTCGGCATCGCGGGTTTCGCCCAGGGATTGTCCCTGGGCTCGCTGGCGACCTCGACGTATGACGTAGTGCCGGCGCATGTGCGCGGGCGCTTACAAGCCATGCGTAGGACGATAGCGGAGCTCGGCAGCGGCGTGGCGCCTTTGATCGGCGGCTATTTGGCGAACACTTACAATCCGGGCGTGCCTTTCCTGGTTTACGCGCCGCTGCTGGTTGTTACCGCGGCGTTATTGGCGGTGCTCGGAAAGGAGACCTTGGAACGGTGAAAGCTTTTTGACTGCCTTAAAGTCTTCAATCAACGGTAGCGGAATTCCCTTTGCCGCGCCGAAAAATTACTGGAGCGCGAATCTTTCCTTGAATTCATCCCTTTGTGGCAGTAAAATATCTCAATGTTTCGAGACTTTTGGGATGACTCAAGTATCTGCCATCCGTCGTCGGCTGGACGAAGTCGGGCGCCGGCCAAGAGTATTTTCGCGTAATGCGCGGCCTTTCAGCCATGGTCTATTGGATGGGCACCCACTAAACTAT
>JACPFE010000110.1 GCA_016183145.1 Deltaproteobacteria bacterium
AATCGTCGGCAAGTGCCAGATCGGCGCATCTTCGCGGGTAATCGGATGCTGCCAGCCGTCGCTAATATCGGGGATCGATCGGGGATCGACGCCGATGGCGATCTGGAATGGTTTCGCTTCGCGCCAGTCGATGATCAGCGGATCGGAACGTTTATAGGCGGTCACGTCCAGCTCGCAGGGCTTGACGCAGGAGACGTGCATCCCCGGCTGCAGCAACTCGCCGGGAAAAAGCGCCGAGATGGAATTGGTCGTGCAAATGACCATGTCGGCGCCGTCCATCGCTTCGGCGGCGCTGCCGACCTCGATCAGATTCGCCGCGACTTTTCCCGACCATTCCTCGACGAAGCGGCGGCGCGACTCGGGCGTGGGACTGAACACTTTCACTTGCTTCAGGTCGCGCACCAGCGACATCGTCACCAGGTGCGCACTCGCCTGCCAGCCGCTTCCCAAGAGCGCCATCACTTTAGAATCCTTGCGCGCCAGGTAGCGCGCCGCAATCGCGCTGGCGCCGGCGACGCGGAGCTTTTGCACGTAGCCGTCGGGGAAAATCGCCAGCGGCTCGCCGGTCTCGGTGCTAAATAACATCACCAGGCCGACGAAACGGTCGCCGCCCGCCACCGGCAGCTTATCCTTGCGCACGCCGCCGGCTTTTTCGTACCACTTCACGATGCTGGAATTGAGACGCAGCGCGGCGATGTTGCGGCCGGGCAGCACGCCGCTCATGGTTTTGTATTCGTAAAATTCGTTGGGCTTGGTCGGGCTGAAAACATCGTAGCGCGGCACCGTGGCGGCCATGCCGTTGCCGAGATCGCGGTAGGCCTCTTCGAGCACGTCCAGACACGCTCCGACCGGCAGAAGTTTTTCGATGTCCTCGTTCGACAAAATAAGCATTGAAAAGCCCCTCAACCTGAACACAAGATAAAATGTTTTTCGTCGTCCATCGTCGGGAACCCCGGAGTTCCTCCGTTGCGCCATTCTTAGTGTTATCGTCGCTGGATTTCAAGACGCCTCCCACAGTTAGCGCTCCGCCTCCGCTTGCGGGTCGTGGAACAGTCGCGCCAGCTGAGGCGGACTTCGATCGCGGCCGGTCGGCGGAGCAATGAACCCGTAGAGAATGAACTACCCAGCAGCAAGCTGCGGGGAATTTCACCCATAGAGATTCAAATCAGCTTGGAGGAGATAGAAACCGAGATAAAATTCGACGCCCCAGCGGACCCGGCCAGAGCCTTCGAGTGGAGTTTCGTGCAGAACTAATGTCCTGTACCTGAAGTTAGTGAAAGAATTCAGCGACCATCCCCGGTGTCATTCCCGCGAAAGCGGAAATCCAGCAGTCCTCCGAAGTCCTGGATTCCGGCTCGCGCTAGCTATCGCCAGCTTGGCCGGAATGACGTCTGAATTAATTGACGGATTTTGGGGACCGCACACTAAGGGTCTTAGACGAATTGCTGTAATGAGGTCGCAGGCTTACGAATCGGCGTTCTTCATCATGCGCAGAAGCTCTCGCACCGACGACTTGGCGATCACGCGCGCGAACTGCGCGCGGTAGTTGTTGACCAAGCTGACATGGTCGATGACGACGTCGAACACCTTCCACTGGCCGTCGACGTCGTGCAGCCGGTAATCGATGGGCAGTTCCTCGCCGCTGCCGCTGACAACCTGTGTCGCCACTTTGACCAGCTCGCCCTCCCGGACTTCATTCTTGAATTGGATGTTGTCACCGCTGTTGGAGCGCACGGTTCTGCCGTAGGACGCCAGCAGCCGCTGACTCAAGCCTTCGACAAACTCACCCTGCTCTCCGCCGTTCAACGCGCCCCAGTGGGAACCCAACGAGCGGCGCGCCATCTCGGCAAAATCAAAACGGGCGAACACTAAAATGCGCGCTCTCTCAGGTAGCCCGTGGGCCACCAATTCCGATACCGGCGTGCCGTTGATGATGGCGACGAAATCCTTGATCGTGGCGCGCAACTGCTCCGTCGCCTCTCCCGCGCGCGCCGCAAAAGGCGAAACCAAAAGCGCAGAAACCAATGCCAATCCTGCCACCGTTCTAATTCGATTAAAATTCATTTCGTACTCCCAACTCTCGCCATCCCACCCTCGCGGGCCGGCCCTGCCTGATTAGATGATACCCAACCCGCAAGAGTTGTACCTTTTGACAGGATTTTTGACCAAGATCAACCCGCCCCGTCAAAGTCCCACCAATTCACCCACTTAGACGGACATGGGAGCACGGACCCGCGGCCTCCGCTTGTCACGGGCCGGCCATTACCGTAGGATTCGGACTAAGAATCGTCGAGGAGCACATAAGATTGTATTATTTTGCTTACGGCTCAAACATGGACTGGCCGCAGATGCGACGGCGTTGCCCGACCGCTCGCTTCGTCTGCGTCGGCCGTCTGCCGGACTATCGATTCGCCATCGCGCGCCATTCCCGACTGCGCAACTGCGGCACGGCGAATATTTTTTTGGAGATCGGTTGCGAGGTCTGGGGCATCGTTTATGACGTGAGCGATCGCGATTTCCTAACCTTAGACGGCTTCGAAGACGGTTACCGGCGGGAAAAAATTTTCGTCTACGACAGGAACGACGGCCACCACCCGATGGAAGTACTGGCCTATATCGCGGCCCGCGAGGATGGTGTGCCTTTACCCAACCCCGAATACAAGCGCCTCATCCTTGCAGGCGCTCGTCATTGGCGGCTTCCGCCCGATTACTGCGCGATGCTCGAGCGGATCGAAGTCGCGAATCTGTAGTTTCCGAAAGTCCCTCCGCTCAAGATTGAAACAATACCGGCTCCGATGGGATGGCCGACGTCGGGCCGGGTGGACACAAGCCTTCGCGCGCGATATGATCCGTTTGACCCCTAGATTTTCGTTCCTTTGATCAGCCGGCCATGGCCATCGACGCCGAGGAATTGCGCAAGCGTGCCAGCGAAATCGCCCGTCACCCACGCACGCGGAAGATCGCGATTTGGATTGTCGCCATCATCGTCGCTATTGGTATCCTTGGCGCACTGGTGGCGCCGCTGCTGTTGCGCGGCAAGCTCGCCAGCGTGCTTTCCGAGAAGCTGCACCGCGAAGTTTCCATCGAGCAGATCCGCATCAACCCCTACACTATGACGGCCACCCTCCGTGGCTTTTTGATGAAGGAACGCCAGAGCACGGCCACAGCGGTCTCTTTTGACGAAATCTACGTAAACTTAGAGCTGGAATCGCTGTTCCGCTTGGGGCCGGTATTAAAGGCAATACGACTCGCAAAACCGTACGTCAATTTAGTGCGCAACGAGAATTTCAAGTATAATTTTCAAGATCTCATCGACGAATTTACGTCCGGACCTTCCGGGCCGACGCCGCGCTTTGCGCTCAAAAATATTGAAATCATCGACGGCAAGATCGACTTTGACGACCGGCCGGAGCAAACGAAACACACGATATCGAACATCAAGATCGGTTTGCCGTTCATTTCGAGCATCCCGTCTCAGGTTGACATCAAGGTCCAACCCGTCTTCTCCGCGCTGATCAACGGCTCGCCGCTGGTGATCGGCGGCGAGACCAAACCTTTTACGGAAACTTTGGAAAGCCAGTTTCGTTTCAACCTCGACAATCTCAATATTCCGAAGTATCTCACCTACTCGCCGGTGGAGTTGAACTTCAAAGTTCCTTCCGGGCAGATCGACGGCAAATTGACTCTGGCGTTCAAAACCGCCAAAGGCCAAGCATCCGTCTTGGCGCTTTCCGGCGACGTGATCGTGCAGGATTTCGTCATGCAAGAGATCTCGGGCGTTCCGTTGCTAAAGCTGCCGTCCCTCGAAGTCGCAATCGCCGGTTTTGAGGTTTTCGCCGGCAACGCAAATTTCAAGGCGGTAAAATCGCAGGGGCTCGAACTTCATGCGCGCCGCCGCAAGGACGGCTCCATCAATCTTGCCAACCTGGTGATCACACCGCCGCAAAAAACCCCGGCCGAAACCCAAAAAGCCGGCAACCCGTTTAGCTATAACGTGAGCGAAATTCTGTTGGAATCGAGCATGCTCAACTTCAGCGATGACACGCCGGAAAAGCCCTATCGCACCCAGCTCGACGAGCTGCGCCTCGAAATCAAAGGCCTCACCAACGAGCCGGAGAAGAAAGCCGCGGTGGAAATCTCGTTCGTCACCGATTCCAAGGAAAAGTTTACGCATAGCGGCTCCCTCCAGCTCACGCCGCTGCTGGTGGAAGGCAAGATCGACGTCGAAGGATTGCGCCCGGGGAACCTGCGCCCGTACTATCAGAACACGGTCGCCGCCGAGATCAAAGAGGGCTTCTTGGATCTCTCGACGTCGTACTCGCTGGAGCAAAAGAACGACAAAACGCAATTCAAGCTATCGGACCTGAGCGCCTTGATCCGTAACCTTCGCCTCGAAGAAGCGGGGCAGCGCGAACCGCTGTGGCGCTTGCCTTCGCTGGCGATCAAAGAAACGCTCATCGACCTCGACGCCAAGACCATCGCCATCGGCAAGATCGAGGGACGGGACGGCAGCGGATTCGTGCAGCGCGGCAAAGACGGCGCATTGAACGTGAGCCGCATAACCAAAACCTCCACTCCCGGCGCCGCGGCCAAGGAACCGGCCAAGAAAGAAGTGCCCGGTTGGAAGGTCGAAGCGAAACAAATCGCTCTCGATCGATTCAAGCTCGTTTTCGACGATCAGGGCACGCCGACGCCGGCAAAGCTCAACCTTACGGAGATCTCGCTTCGCGGCGGGCAGTTTTCCACCGCCAAAAACCAGCGGGGCAAAGCGACCATCTCCGCGCGGATCAATAACAAAGGAGTCCTACGGCTCGTCGGGACGGCCGGAGCCAATCCTGCGGTGGCCAACCTCGCGGTGGATGCGCGCGACATCGAGTTATTGCCGTTTCAACCCTATCTGGAGAATCAAGTCAACTTTCTCCTCACCGGCGGCCAAATCGGCACCCAAGGCGCACTGACTTTCGACGCCAGCGGCGACGGTCCAGCGAAAGTCAATTACGAGGGCGGCGTGGAGGTAGCGGATTTCGGCACTGTGGAGAAGAGCAGCTCGCAAG
>JACPFE010000111.1 GCA_016183145.1 Deltaproteobacteria bacterium
TCAGCGCGGATGACATGGGGAGGACAAGGATATGCGATTCGGCACTTTTAGTTACAACCAGGCAAGGCCACGGGTGCCGGAGCGCCAGGCTTTCGAGGAACTGCTCGAGCAGGTTCTGCTCACCGAGAAGCTGGGTTTTGACGAGGCCTGGTTTGCCGAGCATCACCACTCGGACTACGGCATGCTGGCGTCGCCGAACTTGATCATTGCGAATCTCGCCCCGCGCACGCGGCGGCTGCGGATGGGCAACCTGGTCAACGTGCTGCCGCTTTACGACCCGATGCGTCTCGCGGAGGAGTGCGGGATGTTGGACATTCTCACCAGCGGGCGGCTGAATGTCGGACTTGGCCGCGGCGTGCCGCGCGACGATCTCAAGCATGGACTCGACCGCGAGACCGCGCAGGCGCGCTTCGAAGAGGGCATCGAGATTCTCATGCGCGCGTGGACGGGGGAGACCTTCAATTACAGCGGCAAGGCCTGGAATTACGTCGACGTCACCTGCCGCCCGCGACCGCTGCAGCGGCCTCATCCGCCGATCTATTACGGCGCGACTTCGCCGGACAGTCCGGCGATGGTGGCGCGGCGCGGCTGGAACCTGGCGCTGTCGCGTCAGCCGCTCGCCAATTGCGCACGAGCGATTCAATCTTATCGTGATGAACGGGCCAAGCTCGGCAATCCGAATGGTAACGGCGACGCAATCATGGTGCGGGACATCTACGTCGCCGAGACCGACGAGCAAGCGTGGTCTGAAGCCCCGCCGCAGATTACTCGCTTCTGGCAGTTGGCCACCGACAACGTCTGGCGCGGCGACTCTGTTTCGACTGACGATCTGCCGAAGTTCACCGAACGGTTTGCCTATTTTCCCGGAGGACTGACCGTGAAACGGCTCGATGAATGGGGCACCTCGCTCATCGGCAGCCCGGACACGGTCGTCCAAAAGGCGCGCGCAATGATCGCGACGGCAAAGCCGGACAGCCTGGTCGGCATGTTCAGCTTCGGCGGCTTGAGCCACGAGCAGGTGATGCGCTCCATCGAGCTGTACGCGACCAAGGTGATGCCGGCGTTGAGGGGATAGACGGCAAAAGCGGTCATGCCTTGGTCCCGAATAGCTCCTCGGGCGCGATGCGCCGGCTCAAGATCCCCTGCTCGGCGCCGTAGCCGATGAGCACGTCCAGCTCCTTTCGATTCGCTTCCACGCCCGCCGGCCAGGGATAAGGCCCCAAGAATTTCTCCTGCTCCTGCCAGTTAAGATCCGGCCAGATCATGCTGGGCGCGCTCGCCAGACGTTTTCGATCCATGAACGTATCTAATGCCGCCTGGACGCCGTGGGAAACGATTTTCGCAATTCCTGGATTGCTCTGGAGTAATTCGTTCTTGACGACCATCACATGCATGATCGGGAAAATTCCGCTGCGCGCGCGGTATTCCTGCTCGACTGCGCTAAAGTTCGGGAAAAGCCTTGCGATGCGCGCCATCTCGTCGGGCGGCAGCTCCGGCGGCCGCGGCAGCATCAGGGCGTCGATGTCGCTGCTTGCCAGCATTTGGTCCAACGAGCGCTCGCGCGGCTTGGCTGTGATGCGCGCCCACTTGGCGCCATGCGCGGCCGACTCCGCCACCCACTCGATGGAAGTTAAATCGACGCCATAATCTTTCGCCAGCAATCCGCGCTGCCAGACGCTCGCCGAATTGGTCCAGCTCTGGATGCCGACGCGTTTGCCGGAGAGTTCTTTCGGCTCCTTGATTCCTGAGGCACTCGCTACCCAGATATCGCGGTGGCGAAAAATTCGGTGCGGGAAAGTCGGAAATGCGGTGAAGGGGAGGCCCCGCTCAAAACCGTTTAGATAATCCACGAGGGAAAACTCGCAGATGTCGAAGGCCTGCGACTCGGCCATGCGCTTATGTCGCTCGCGCGGCGGCACGCGTTGGATTTCGACTTCGAGATCGCCGAAGCGCGCCGGTCCCGCCTTGAGGAGCGCCAACTCCGGCGCGTCGCACGCCATGATCAATTTAGCCATTGGAGCGAGTGAAGCGGTACGTGAGATTGTTGCGCATCGATGCCAAAAAAATCAGTTCCAGGAAAATTTATCCCGCCAAGCATGTCCTGAGCTTCGCCGAAGGAGCGCCAAGGCGCAAAGTGACGCTCCGCGTCATTTCGACCCCGTGGAGTTGCGGCCCATTACTCCACGGGGGAGAAATCCTTCTTAGATCCCTCGCATTCGCTCGCGATGACGAGGCTCGGCCTGTCACTTAGCGTCTTTGCGTCCCTTCGACTTCGCTCAGGACATGCTTTGCGGGAGACATGATTTTTCCGATCTCTTCTTCGTTTCCGAATTTCAAAGCCTTTTGGGTACGTCTACGTCGCCGGACGAAACTTCGGTAGCGTATAGTCCTCGAAATCTTCGTAGACGATCTCCACCGGCATGCCGATCTTGACCGCCTCGGGAGGGCAGCCAACCACGTTGCTCATCATTCGCACTCCCTCCTCCGTTTCGATGAGAGAGACGTTGTAGGGAACCTTGTCTTGATAGGCGGGGTGCCACGCTCGATGGTACGTCACGAAGGAATAGACCTTGCCCTTGCCGCTAAGGGGTATCCACTCGTACTCCGACGCGAGGCAATGAGGGCAGAGAAACTGGGGCGGGAAGCCAAAGAATTTTCCGCACGCAGAGCAGCGCTGGGAGGTGAATTTATGTTCTTTCAGATTAGCCCAGAATGGCTTGGCTTCAAGCTCGTCCAGAAACGGTCGATCCTTCGCAGCAGGCCGGCCTCTCTTGTCTTGTGTCTCGCTCATACCGCCCCCAAAATTAGCGTAGAGTGCATGCACAGGTTGCCGCCATGGCCGCTGACAATACCCAGTTCGGCGTTCGCGACCTGACGCTCAGCCTCAACCTCGTTGCCGCGAAGTTGCTTAACGGCCTCAGTGACATGAAGCATGCCTTCGAGATGAGCTTGCGACAACAGACCGCCATGGGTATTGACCGGCAATTCGCCCCCGATCTCAATGCGCCCCCCTTTGACAAAATCTTTGCCTTCTCCCTTGGCGCAGAAGCCGTAATCTTCCAAAGTAACCAGCGTCGTAATCGTAAAGCAGTCGTAGATTTCGGCAAAGTCCATCTCCTTGGGTGAAAGCCCGGCCATCCGATAAGCCGTTTCCGAGGACTTCTTGCCGCCCAGGGTCGTGAGACTGGGCGCATCCATGAGACTGAAGTGTGGGTGGTGCTGGCCCATTCCCAAGATCAAGACCGGAGGCTTGGGAAAATCTCGAGCGCGTTCAGCGCTCGTCACTAAAACCGCCCCGCCACCATCCGATTCCAAGGAACAATCCAGTAACCGCAGTGGCGCGACGATCATGCGCGATTGTTGGTGATCCGAGACGGTCATAGGCTTTCGCATCGTGGCGTTTTTATTTAGGCAAGCGTGCTTGCGGGTAGCTACGGCGATCTCTGCCAGGTCCTCGCTTCGCGTACCGTATTCATACATATGGCGCTGTGCCGTAAAGGCGTGGGTTGCCACGGCTGCGAAGTGTCCCCAGGGTTGCTCCCAATGCTCATCCCCCGTCCTGATCGCGTAGCCGGGCGAGGGGTCGGGAGTGGAGCGCTTTCGAGCGTGGACGCACATGACTATGTTTGCCATGCCCGTGTTGATTGCCATGACGGCGTGCTGGACCAACGCAACCGGTGTTGCGCCGCCAAGCGCCAGATCGGTCGCATAAGTGGGGTCGATGCCTGCCATATGCGCGAGGCGCACGGCGTAGCTTCGGTGCGCGTCATTGAGGGGCTGGTTGGTTAAAAGACCATCGACCTGAGACGCTTTGATTCCGGCATCCGCCAGGCAGTTTCTGATGGCCTCCAAATGAAGAGAGTTGGTGCTGGCCTCTGGCCGTTTCCCGACCAGGGTCTCACCGACTCCAACGATGGCGAATTTACCGCTAACGTTTGCCATGTTTTGCTCCTTGCCCTAGGGCGTCCGTCTGCTGCGTTCTAGTTTGGCGGATACCACGCGACCTCTGCTCGTGTCAAGGTGAGCGAGAACATCTGCGAAATAATAGCTTGACATCTGTTTTGCTGATTAACTATGCTCCGCTGCGTAAGGATGAACGTTCCAAGTAAATCGTCTCCCTAAGAGGATAGGTGTGCCATGAGAAAACCGCTGCTGACGGTTTCTGCGACCATCGTTCTCTCACTATTGGTGTTTATCTCTTCTCCCTGTCTGTCCCAGGAGAAAGTGAAGTTTCCCGTGGGCGCTTCCAGTAAGACCTTGGGTTACGGACCTCTTTGGGTCGCCTGGAAGCAGGGTTTCTTCGACCAACAAGGTCTGGATGCGCCAGTCATCCTCCTGCGCGGTACGCCGCCGTCGGTTCAGGCGTTGGTGGCCGGCTCGGTTTTCGCGGCTGGCGCGACCCCGGACGCGATCATCGAAGTCACGGAGCGCGGACTCGATCTGGCGATGGTCGTTGGCGTCATCAATGGCCTGTCCCACGCGATCATGGGCGGGAAAAATTATAAGAGCTACGAGTCTCTGCGCGGGGCGACCATCGGCGGTCAGAGCCTTACTTCGGGGATCACATTTCCGCTAAGACAGGTGCTTAAATCCAAGGGGCTTGAATATCCGCGCGATTACAAGCTGGTCAACGTGGGCGGGACCGCCGACCTCTTCGCGGCTCTATCCAGCGGGCAGATCGCCGCCGCGCCGCTTGCCGTCCCGCTTAACTTTGCTGCCGAGGAAGCGGGATTTAATGTGATCGGCTGGTATCGCGACGTGTTGCCGAACTATCAACTCACCGGCATGGTGGTGAAACGCTCCTGGGCGGAAACCAACCGGCCGCTGCTGATCCGTTTCGTGAAGAGCATGGTTCTGGCGATGCGCTGGGTGTACGAAAACAAAGAGCAGGCGATCGACTTTTTGACCAAGGAAATGAAGCTCAAGCCGGCGCATGCCCGCAAGGGCTGGGAACACTACACGACGAATCGCATCTGGTACCCGGACGCGGATATCAATGTGGAGGGATTTAAGACCCTGATACAAATCTTTGGCGAGCAGGGACAGTTGAAGGGGCCGCTGCCCAGTCCGGCGAAGTACATCGATCAGAGTTACTTGAGGGAGGCGTTAAGAGAACTGGGCAGCCGTTGAAGAAACTTAGACGACGGGTCAATGCAACGCGGCTCTTTGTATCCATAGTAAAAGCAATAAATATGTTGACATAAATCACCCTTCCCTTAATCTCCTCCCGTCAAGGGAGGGGAAACTTCTCAGGTTCCCTCTCCCCCCGTGGAGTAGCTACTCAATCGGGTCTACAGTGTCGACCGTGGCAAATACTCCACGGGGGAAAGGGTTAGGGTGAGGGGTATGTACTCGCGTTATGCTCTACATGTTCGGTCTCAACCCCATGAGCAGGAGACCAGGGTCGGCTCAAACTCGTATAATAATAAGATGAGGTGAAAGGAACTCATATGGCAAATTTAAATCTCGACCGCGCCAAGACCGCGGTCCTCTCCATGGACATTCAAAAAGCTCCGGTGAGAAGAAGCTCCATGTTCCGGGAGCGCAATGTGGGGCAGGCGGTTAAACAAGTCCTGGATGCGGCGCGAAAGGCCGGCGTCCTGGTCATTCACGCGGCTATCGATTATCAGCCGGCGTTTTTTTCGCCGAAGAATGTTTTTTTACAAAAAATTAGGCTACCGCTCTTGTCCGCTCCCGGTGCGAACGTGGCGGAGCTGTTGGAAATCGTCGACGAGGCCAAACCGGCGGACGGCGAGGCCGTAGTGCGCAAGCCGCGCATGAACCCATTCTTCGGCACCGCGCTCGATAGCATGCTGCGCAGCCGGGACATCGACACGGTTGTGTTGATGGGCGTGGCCACCGAATTCGTCGTCGAGGCGGCGGCTAGGCATGCCGCCGACGCCGACTATCGCGTGATCGTCCTGGAGAATTGCTGCGCCGCTTTTTCCGACGAGGCCCACCGGGCTTCGCTCCATGTTATGGATCATTTGGCGACCTTAGCCACTTCGGCAGACTTTATCGGAAGCGTCTGAATAATTTTAGGACGGAGGAAAAACGGACTATGGCTGATCCCGCAACGCTCGACAAGGCTTTCCAC
>JACPFE010000137.1 GCA_016183145.1 Deltaproteobacteria bacterium
CCTCTCAAAGTGCTGAGTGACGAGTCCTGAGTGCTGAGTCTTGAATGCTCGGGACTCCATTCTCAGTCTTCATAACTCAGCACTCGTTACTCAGCACTTTCAAACGAGCGCGTCAAATTGACAACTTGCATCGCTTAGGTATAGACGAAATAATCAGAGTTGCAAAGTTCATTCAAGCGGTGCAATTCAAGGAGAGGTATTCAATGACGGCGCAAAATCCCAATTTGGCAGAGTTGGACCGGCGGCTTGCCGAAAAACAGATTTCCGGCATCTGGCGTATTCCACCCGGCGCGCGCCCCGGCGATCCTAAAACGAAAGTTCAGCCGTACCTCTGGAAGTGGGCCGATGTCTACGACGGCCTCCTCCAAGCCCGCGACCAAATCGACATCGAGCGCGGCACGGCGGAGCGTCGCACACTGCGCCTGGTCAATCCGGGCGTGCCGGAGAGCGAGATGACCAGCCACACGATGCTCTTCGCCTTTCAGTTGATCCAGCCCGGCGAAGTGGCGCCGCCGCACCGCCACACCATGGCCGCTATCCGTTTCATCCTGCAAGGCAAGGGAGGCTACACCAACGTCGGCGGCGAAAAGATGGTCATGGAGGACGGCGATTTGATTCTGACGCCGCAGTGGGCATGGCACGAGCATGCCCACGAGGGCGCCGAGCCGATGATCTGGCTCGACGGCCTGGATGTGCCCTTCGTCCAATCGCTGCAAGTCATTTCCTTCGAGCCCTATCCGGAAAAGCGAATGGCGGTGCAGAACAATCCTTACGACTCCAGCGCGTATGGCATGGGTCGGCCCGTGACGAGGGAAGAACAAAAACCTGCCGCCCCGCTTCACTATCGCTGGCGCGATATCTACCCCGCGCTCAAGCGATTGGCCGACGGAGAACCCCATCCTTACGAAGGCTACGCGCTGGAATATGTAAATCCGTTGACCGGCGGGCCCTCGCTGCCGACCCTGTCCTGCTGGCTTCAACTCTTGAAGCCCGGCCAGCGCACCCGATCCCACCGCCACACGAGCACGGTGCTCTATCATGCCTTTCGCGGCAGCGGCACAACGGTCATCAACGGCCAGCCGTTCCATTGGGAAAAAGGCGACACTTTCGTCGTGCCGCTCTGGCACTGGCATGAGCACGCCAGCAGATCGGCGAGCGAGGAAGCGATTCTCTTTTCGATGAACGACGCGCCGGTGTTGAAACCTTTCGGCCTCTATCGCGAGCAGGGAGCGGGCGAGTCGCATCTGGGATTATAGTGGGGGGCGTTGTACTCTGCTGATTTCGATCTGCGCTTTTCCCTCCCCGCGCGCGCCGTCAGCCCGTTGCCGACGCCATGAAAGAAAATGCGCGTCGATCATACCTTCCTCCCACTTTGGCCCCCAATGCTTCGGCTAGTCTTCCTCCCCGTCTTCAGCACCGGGGGCAAATGGTTTGAGCTGGAGCTTGCCTTCCTTGTCCTTGACCAGAAGCTCGACTTTTTTTTCGACTTCGGTCAATTTCTCATTGCAGAGCTTGACCAAGCCGACGCCTTTTTCGAAGGCGGCCAGCGAATCTTCCAGCGACAGGTCGCCGGATTCCAGTTGCTCCACCACTTGCTCCAGCTCTTCGAGCGCGGCTTCGACTTTTTTGCTCTGTTGATTTTTCTTCGGCATCTTACTTCTCCGCTTTCTCGCTTTTGCTCACCGGGCTTGCCGTCCCGAAAGAGCGATCACATCGCCCTTTTTGACTTCCGCGGCCTCGTCGGCTTTGAACTCCGAGAGGTGGAAATAGACGGTAAACAGACCGCCGCCGTGATCGAGCACCAGGCTCTTGCCGCTGTAGAAGAAATCTCCGAGTAAAACCACCCGGCCGTGATTCGCCGCCAGCACCGGTGTTTCCATCGCCGCCTTGAGATCGACGCCGGCGTGCGGGGCGCGGGGCGTCCCGTTGATAACCCGGCGGTACCCGAAGGGCGAGGTGATTTCCTTCGGCAAGGGGCCGACAAATGGCCGCGCCCATAAACGCTGCGGCGCCGAAACCGCGAAGACGCGGGCGAACTGCTCCTGCTCGCGGCGAATTCTTTCGAGGACCTCCGGGCTGAGCTGGTCGAATTCCTGCGCCACCGAAAACGATTCGCTCTTAAACGCCTTGGACTTGATCGTGAGCGTAATCTGCGTCGCCCAAGAAGCACCGGAATGCGTCGTCCCGCTGACGAGGATTTTGGCCGGGCCCGGTTTGGCTTCGAGGTCGGCGCCGAGGAGCGCAGCAAAAACTCCGTTGTCACTCGGATAGAAATAAACCTTCTCGTTCCCCAATCGTCCTTCGGCGGCAATGACCCCCGGAGCGGGCAAATTGATTTCGGCAACCCCTCCCTGAAAGACTTCAACAGTTTTCTGCGCGCCAGACTTGGACGGTTGGGCGCTGAAAGCAAGGCTCGCGCTCAGCCAAACAAAAAGCGCGGCGAATTCGGCGGCGCGGTTCACTCTTTGCCCTCCACGCGGCAGAGCGCTTTCCCTTTGGCAAAGGTGACGCGCAAGCGGTCGCCGAGACTGAGCGCGCCTGCATCCTTGACGATTCTTTCCTCGGGCAGCTTGTGCGCAATGCTGTAGCCGCGATCCAGCACCGCCAGAGGACTCAAGGCATCCAAGCGCCCGATCCCGTGGGCGAGCCGGTCGCGAAGCTGCCGCAATCGTTCTTGAAAGCGGCGCGACAGATCCACCGACAATTCGTCCAGCCGTTGCTGATTTTCGCGCAGCTTCCTTCCCGGATCGCTGAGCCGCTTCACCAGACCGAGCCAGTAGTCTTTGGCGATTTCGAGTTTGTTGCGCATGGCACGCAGCAGCGTTTGTTCAAAACCTTCCATTTCCGCCTGAAGGTCGGCCTTGCGCGGCACGACCATTTCGGCCGCCGCCGTCGGCGTCGGCGCGCGCTGGTCGGCCACGAAATCGGCGATGGTAAAATCGATCTCGTGGCCGACGGCGGAAATCACCGGCACCGCCGATGCGAAAATCGCCCGTGCCACGATCTCTTCATTGAAGGCCCAGAGGTCTTCCATCGACCCGCCGCCTCGCCCAACGATCATCACTTCCACCGCGCCGGAGCGATCCAATTCCGCGATGGCCGCGGCGATCTCCTGGGCCGCCCCTTCGCCCTGAACCTTGACCGGCCGGATGACGATGCGCCGGTCGGGAAAGCGGTCGCCGATGATGCGCAGCATGTCGTAAAGCGCCGCCCCCTTGTCTGATGTCACGATACCGATGGCGGCCGGCAAAAACGGCAGCGGCCGTTTCCGTTCCGGCTCGAACAGTCCTTCGAGAGCGAGTTTTTGTTTGAGTTGTTCGAAAGCCAGATAGAGCGCGCCCTGGCCGCGCGGCTCCATGCTTTCGACGTAAAGCTGGAGATCGCCGCGCACCGAGTAGAGGCTCACGCGCCCGAAGCAGAGCACTGCCATGCCGTTCTCGGGCGTGAAGCGCAGCGCCGCGCCCTGGCGCCGGAACATCACCGCGGCGATCTGGCTTTTCTCATCCTTGAGGGTGAAGTAGCAATGACCCGAGGGCGGCACGCGCAGATTGGAAATTTCGCCGACGACCCAGACCGCGTCCAGTTGGGATTCGAGCGTCCCCTTGATGATCTCGTTGAGCTCGCTGATCGTCAGGAAGGTCTTGGTTTCCCCGGCGAAGAGCGGCAGATCGCTTTCCCGGGTCGGGGTTCGCGCCATGTCCTTGGCCAATCGTTGCGCACAAACAAATTAGCCCTCCGCAGGGAGGGCTAATTTTCAGTCATCGACGCACACTTGAAACGAGGAATAGCTGAGTTCACGCCGCCTTCTTCTGCACCAACTGTTTGAAGACGTCCCAGCTCTTGAGCAGATCCAGGGCGCGCTTTAACTGGGCGTCGTTGTCGATGGTTTCGTCGCCCGTCGGCGCCGACCGCGGTACGAGTTTTTCTTTGTCCTTTTCGCCTTGATCTTGCGGCTGGCTCGGCGCTTGTTGCGGATTGGGCAGATGGCCCGGCAGATTTTCTTCGCGCAGTCCCAGGCGTTTCTTCTCTTCGGCTTTGCCTTCCGCCGGCGGCGTCGTCGGCGGTTCGACAATGATGTCAGGGACAATCCCCATCGCCTGGATGGAGCGCCCCTTGGGCGTGAAGTAGCGCGCCGTGGTCAGGCGCAGCGCGGAGTTATCGTCCAGCGGCAAAATCGTTTGCACGGAGCCTTTGCCGAAGGTCTTGGTGCCGAGAACGACGGCGCGCTTGTGGTCCTGCAAAGCCCCGGCGACGATCTCCGAGGCGCTGGCGCTGCCTCCGTTTACCAGGACCACGATCGGGAAGTCCATCCACGATCCTTCCTTTTGCGCGCTATACTTTTGTTTCTGCGATTCGATGCGGCCCTCGGTGTAAACGATCAAACCCGAGTCAAGAAACAGATCGGAGACCCGCACCGCCTGGGTCAACAGACCGCCGGGATTATTGCGCAGGTCTAGGACCAGCCCTTTAATGCCGTTTTTTTCGGCGGCCATCTTTTCCAGCGCCCGCTGGACGTCGCGGTCGCTGCGCTCTTGAAACTGCGCGAGGCGAACGTAACCGTAGCCTTCCTCCAGAGTACGGCTGCGCACGGCCTGGACGCGGATGGTGTCGCGCACCATCGTGAAATCCATCAGCTCGGGGACGCCTTCCCGTTTGATTGAGATCGTGATCTTGGTGCCTTTGGGGCCGCGCATTTTCTTGACCGCATCCACCAGCGTCATGTCTTTGGTGAACTCTTGCTCGATCTTGAAAATCTGGTCGCCGGGCTTGATGCCGGCTTTGGCCGCCGGGGTATCTTCGATCGGGGAAACCACCGTCAAGATTCCGCCCTTGACCGTAATTTCGATTCCCAATCCGCCAAAGCGCCCCTGAGTATCCATTTGCAGCTCTTTGTAAAGGTCGGGCGTGAGATAGGCGCTGTGGGGGTCGAGGCCGGTAAGCATGCCGTTGATCGCGCCGGTCACCAGGTTTTTCGTATCCACCTCTTCCACGTAGTTTTTCTTGACAATGGAGAGAATGTTGGTGAAGGTCTCGAGGCTCTCATAGTCTTGCCGGGACACCGCCGATACGCTCGGCACCCAGTGACCCGCGAGAAATATGCCGAGGGCGATGCCCACGAGCAGAAGAACCAAAGGCATTCCATGTTTTTCCATGATTCGTACAAGTCGCATTAAGATCTCTCCTCGATGAATTTTCTGATATCGCCCAATGATCTTAACTCAAGAGTCGGCAAATTGCTATCACTTCTGGAACCAGGGCACCGGATCAATCGAACGCCCGTCTTTGCGCATTTCGAAGTATAGCTTCACTCCCGCCAGGGAATCACTGTCTCCAGCCAAACCGAGGACCTCACCCCGTCGAATTTCATCGCCCTTTATCTTAAGAATGTCAGATAGATGAGCATAAATTGTAAAGAATCTCTGGCCATGATCGACGATCACCATCTTACCGTAACCGGAGAAGCGGTCCGCGAATGCTACCCGGCCCTTCTCCACGACTCTGATCTCCTGGCCGAGGGGCGCCTCGATTTCGATTCCCTTACGAAAAACCTCGACGGCAAACTCCGGATGTCTGGACCTGCCAAACGCGCTGGTCACCTCGCCCTTGACCGGCCACTCCAATTTTCCCCGCATCCCGTCCAGTCCGGCCCCCGCTGGCGTCTCCTGAGGTTTGGCCACGCCTCTTCGCGACATTTCGTCCATCATTTTTTGCAGCCGCAGCGCCGCCTGCTCCAACTCTTTCAAAGCGCGCAGCCGGGTTTCCTTTTCTCTTCTCAGGCTGGCAAGAATCTGTTTTTTTTCTTCCGCGCTCCTGCGCACCGACTCCTTGGCCTCCCGGAGGGTCTCTCTTTGGCCCGCCAACTCCTCCTTTTTCTGCGCCAACTCATCTCGCAGCGCCTCTTGCCGCCGGACTTCCTCGGTGAGCCGGTTAACCAGATCACGGTCGAAAGCGACGGTGACCTCCAGATAACGCTTGCGCTGCAGGAACGCGCTCAGGGACATATCGCCGCCAAGAATCATAATAAGGGGACTCGCCCCTCTATGCCAGCGGTAAAGGGCGACCGCCCGCTGCTTGAGTATTTCCCGTCTTTGCCCGATGGAGGCGACGATCTTCTCGGCCTCGGCCTCTTTTCCCGCCATTTCCCGCGCAATGGAATTCAATTTGTCGGTCGCCCGTTTCAATGCTTTGTTCTTTTTTTCCAGATCGTTTTGGACCTGTCCCAAGGATCGTAGAACCGACCCCTCCCGTTTTTGTACTTGGGAGAGGCCCCGGGTCTCGGCTTCAATCTTCCGCCTGATCCCCTCAAGATCCTTGCTGGCGCTGGCCGCATCAACCCATCGCGGCATAAAAATCAAGCATAGTCCCAGGCCCAGCGCATGCCGCGCTAACTTTTCCATGTTCTGACAAACCTCCGCAGCGCAAACAAACTGCCCGCCGCTCCGAGCAGCCAGCCGATCGCCAGGAGCAAGGCGATACTTTTGAGGTCGAGAAACTGCAACTGTGCCGATGCCCCGAATAGGCCGACCGATGAGGCGACTTGGCGGTCGAGAAACCGAAACAGAGACCAGAGACCAACGACGGATACCGCGCCCGCCGCGATGCCCTGGATCATCCCTTCGAGCACGAACGGCGCCTGAATGAGTTCTTCGGACGCGCCCACCAACTGCATGATTTCGATCTCGTCCTTACGCGCCAAGATGGCGAGCTTTACCGTGCTGCCGGCGATGAAGAACGCCGCCATGAAAAGCACGCCGCCGAGGAACCATTTCGTCCACTGCACCGCCAGCACCACGAGACTCAACCGGTCGATCCACTCCTGAGGGTATTCGACGGCCGTGATGCCTTTTTCTTTTTTCAGCCGGTTCGCCAAATCTTCCACCACGGGACCGTCCCGATAGGCCGGCTTGAGCAAAATCTCGAACGACGACGGCAGAGCATCCCGCGGCAGTCCATCGAGCAAGCTCGACTGGGCGCCCAGGGCGGCGCTAAAGTCCAGCCACGCCTGCTCCTGGGAAATATGGCGCGCCCGCTCCACTTCGGGAAACGTCTTGATTCGCACCCCCAGGCTCTGTACGTCGCTCGTGCCGAGTCCCTTCTCCAGGTAGGCGTTAATTCGAATCTGATCGCCCAGGCCGGTCAAAAAGTGTTGCAGGTTTTCCTGCAAAAGCATAAAGGCGCCGAAAACGAACAGGCTCATGGCCATGGTTCCCGACGTAAGAATATGGCTCCATAACAATTCCCGCAGGCTGCTTCGGACGCGGCGGCCGACAAAGCCTATCTGAGACACCCTCAACCTACGCTCCCCTCTTGCTGCACCCGGTGAAGATCATCGGCGACGCGCCCCTGCCGCAACGCGATGACCCTGCTGCCGTATCGTTTGATCAACTCCAGATCGTGACTCGCAATCAAGATCGTCGTCCCGTTCTCCCGGATCTTGAGAAACAACCGCATGGTTTCATCGGCCGCCTCGGCGTCCAAATTCCCCGTAGGCTCATCGGCGAGGACGATCAGCGGATCATTGACCAGCGCCCGGGCGATCGCCACGCGCTGTTGCTCGCCGCCGGAAAGCGTCAGCGGTTTTGCGTCATAGCGATCCCTAAGCCCGATCTCGCGCAGAAGTTGATAAGCCTTGGTTTGACTTTCCCTCCTCGGCATCCCGACCACCTCGGCCGCCAACGCGACATTTTCCAGAGCGGACAAGCGAGGCAGGAGCTTGAATTCTTGGAACACCAGGCCGATCTCCCGTCGCAACCGCGCAATGCCGCGGCTGTTCAGGCGCGTGATATTCTTCCCGTCGATAAGAATTCGCCCCTCGGTGGGCTCTTCCTCGCGGAAGAGCAATTTGAGCAACGTGGTTTTCCCCGCGCCGCTGGGGCCCGCGAGAAACACAAATTCTCCCTTGCCTATCTCCAAATGGACGTCGGTCAGGGCCTGCGATTTTGGCGGGTAGGTCTTGGTAACGTGAAACAGTTGGATCATGAAAACTGCCGTGAGCAAGCCGTCGCAGGCGGAGCCGGGTCGGCACACAGCCAATGGTGAATTGAAATATCTATCGGAGTGTTCAAGACTTTGAACTTATTCACCCTATTTATAAAGCAAGTTGCACGAACTCACAAGCACGGGGAACCGCCGAAGCTGCCGGGAGACTCAAAACCTTGGGCTGGTCACGCGAAAGCGCAATCGAGATTTCTTCGCACCGACGTATTGGAAACGAGGTTGAGCCGATCGCCGTTGTCTCACTTGAAGTGAAGCGAACTTCTGAGACACCACACTAAACAACCCTCGCCTCGAAGGCGAGGGGTTTCAATTCTCGTCGGCTCGAAGGCGACAAGAAACATTCCCTCTCCACCACGTCTTCGTGGGGGAGAGGGTTAGGGTGAGGGGGCAACGCATGCCAACCCTCACCCCTGCCCTCTCCCGCAAAGCGGGCGAGGGTGATCACGCTTGTCTCCTTTGGAGACATCGCGCAACATACTTCGCCTGAAGGCGAGGGGTTTCCACCATCCCCGAGAGGGACACTAAGGGTTAATCCGTCGTGGGAACGTTCAACCGTGACCCCGACGCAAGCTCTTCGATCTGCGACTCCACCGACCGTTTAAACGAGTCCAGCGCGTCCGCCAGGCAATATCTGAAATCTTCGTGGATCTGGTCGTACTTCAAGTGAACGCGGTAGAGCAGTGCGCGCACGGAGTTTTGAATTTCCGCGATCCGTTGCATCTCGGAAGTGGCGATCCTGGCCACCACTTGCTTGAAGAGCTCGAACTCGGCCTCCAAATAGCGCTTGAACTCGTCCACCGCGATCTGCTGGCTCGTTGTCTTTTCAAAATGGTAACCCAGAATCGCCAGGCGCACCGCGTCGCTGAACACCCGGGGTTTTTCCTTGACAACGGCCAACAAAAACTTCAGGTAGGCCGGACCCTGGCGCG
Source organism: Deltaproteobacteria bacterium (assembly GCA_016183145.1). Classification (GTDB taxonomy): domain Bacteria; phylum Desulfobacterota; class Binatia; order UBA9968; family UBA9968; genus JACPFE01. Next base: position 8,928 of record JACPFE010000137.1, read on the forward strand.
ACAGCAGTTGCCGTTTGAGCGATTTCGCCAGCGCCATCCATTCCGCCTTGCCAATTTTGGGGGTGAAGTGGGAACGCGACTTCACGCGCCGCAGCATCGTCAGGCAACGGTCGAAATAGTTCTTCAGGCCGGGATCATAGAGCGTCGACAGCACGCGCTTGTATCCTTGAATCAGCACCTCGCGATCCATTTCGGTGCGGAAATTCAACGATACGCTGACGTTGTTGCCGCTTGATTCTTCGAGCAAGCGCCCTTCTTTCTGCAACCGTTGATAGAGATCGGTGCCCTTCAACGCCGACAGCAACCCGACCATCGCCGTAGGAATGCCGGCCTGCTGAATGAATTCGATCTGAGCGTCGAAAGCATCTTCGCCGTCGTTGTCGAGCCCCAAAATAAATCCCGCCGTTACCTCCAGACCCTTTTCTTGAATCTTGCGCACCGCGTTCAACAGAAAGTTATCGTCGTGGCGATGGGTGTTTTGGGCCTTTTTCGTTTTCAGCAGGGCCGCGCGGTTCGGAGTTTCGATTCCCAAAAAGGCCATGGTGAAACCGGCATCGACCATGGCGTCCAGGAGATCATCGAGCCCCGAAAGATTGACGCTGGCCTCGGTGTAGAGGGAAAAGGGGTAGTTCTTCGCTTTCTGCCACCTGGCGATCTCCGGCAGCACGCGCATCGCGTCCCGTTTATTGCCGATGAAATTGTCATCGACCAAAAACATCCGGCCGCGCCACCCCAGGTTGTAGAGGACATCGAACTCGGCCAAGATCTGCTCGGCGGATTTGGTGCGCGGCACGCGGCCGAAGAGCTTCGTGATATCGCAAAATTCGCAATCGAAGGGACAGCCGCGCGAGAACTGCAACGCCATCGAGCCGTAAGCGTGGATGTCGATCAGATCGTAACGCGGCGGCGGCGCGTCTTTAATGCTCGGTTTCGCGGGCGAACGGTAAATTCTTTGCGCCCGACCATTCTCAAAGTCCTCCAAAAATTCGCCGAAGGTATTTTCCACCTCATCCAAGACAAAATGATCGACGCCTTCGATTTCTTCGTAGAAAGTCGTCGGGTGCGGTCCACCGGCGACCACCGGAACCTTCGCCCGTCTGGCTCGTTCGATGACATCGCGCAACGAATCTTTCTGCACGATCATCGTCGAAGTAAAAACCATATCGGCCCACTCCAGGTGCTCGTCCTTGAGCGGGTCCACGTTCATATCGACGACTTTGAGTTGGTAGCCCGATGGAAACATGCCGGCAACCGTGAGCAAGCCGAGCGGAGGCATGGCCGACTTCTTACCGATGAACTCCAGCGCGTATTGCGCGCCCCAATAGGAAGGAGGAAACTTCGGATAAACTAGAAGTGCGTTCGGCATATCTCAGGGCTCCAATCTTAAGAGAGTGTCGGGGCGAGTAAGATTGCCGTCATTATAGCCATATGCCGGCGTAATTCAACAAAATAATGCAGATCCGGATAACGGAGTAAAATCTCTTGATTCACCGCGGCTCGGCGATGGCGTCCACCAGATACGGCAGTTGCTTCTCCTTGACGTACTTGAGACCCCGCTCGACGGCCGGACGCAGCTCCGCCGGATTGCGCACGGGTCCTTCGCCGCTGACGCCGAAGGAGCGCGCCATGGTGGCGAAGTCGATGGCCGGGTCGTCGACATGGGTACCGATGCCGGCGTTTTCCACCGGGCGGCTGCGAAACTTGGCGACCTCAATGCCATGCTCTTCAGAATTGTAATAGGACTGATTGTTGTGCATGATCATGAGGAGCGGGATACGATGTTTAGCCGCGGTCCACAGCGCGCTGGAAGTCATCAACATGTCGCCGTCGGACTGAATCGCGACCGGCAGCTTGCCGCTCCCTTTGAGCGCCAACGCCGCGCCGATCGACGCGCCGGGGCCGTAGCCGAGGCCGGCGCCGCCGCTGGCGCCGAGAAACTGATTCGGTTGGGTCAAAGCCCACAATCGCCGCGCCCAACCGTTTGAAGTTCCATTGACCAACACCCATTCTTCGCGTTTGATCGCCTCGCCGATTTCCAGCGCCAGCCAGGCCGTGGAAATTTCCTTTTGCGAGCCCTTGGCTTGCGCATCGGCCAGCCATTTAGCGCGCCGGCTCTTGTGCTTTTCAGCCAATTCCTTCTGGCGCGTCTCGATGGCCGCTTTCTTTTTCGCGTCACCGCCGAGCAGTTCGCGGCACAGCCGGGTCAACTCCGGCACCGCCACCGAGGTGTCGGCGCTCATCGGCACGTCCACCGCTTGCAGGGCTTGATAGTCATTGGCCCAGGAGTGAACCAGCATGTCGCTCATCGAAATGCCGATAATCTTGACACCGGGCGACGTGAGATAGCCCGAATTGCGGGTCTGCTTGCTCACGGTCGTGATCGCGCCGAAGATATCGCCGACGTCGAGAGCCAGGAGCACGTCGACTTTCGGCAACAAATCGCGCGCGCCGTCGGTGACGTCGAGCGGATGCACCGTCGGAAAGTTGTAGCGCGCGCCCTTGTCGATGACCGGGATCGCCAAGAGCTCCGCCAACTCGATCAACGCGGGCACGGTCTTGGGATTGCGCCCAAGCGTATCCGCGATGATCAGCGGCGTTTGAGCGTTCACCAGCATCTCGGCCGCCCGGCGCAGCGCCTCGGGATTCGCCTGCATCGGCGCCGGCGCCCCGTAGCGACGGATGTCGGGGACCTCCACCGGGCTATGGATCGCGTCTTCCTGAATGTCGGCGTCGTAGTTGATATAGATCGGCGCCATCGGCTCGGTGGTGGCGATGCGGTAGCCGCGGATAAAGGAATCCGGCACGTCGGCCAGAGAATAGGGCTGATCGTCCCACTTGACGTAGTCGCGCACCTGGTTGCCTTGAACCAAGGCGGTGTGGATCCAATCGATGCGCGGGCGGCGCCGTTTGGAGTTCATCGGCCCGGTGCCGCCGAGAACCATGATCGGCACCCGGTCGATGTAGGCGTTGAAGATCGCCATGCTGGCGTGCTGCAAGCCGACCATGTTGTGCGTGATCGCGATCATCGGCTTGTTTTTCGCCTTGGCGTAGCCGTGGGCCACCGCCACCGAGATTTCTTCGTGGTGGCAGAAGATCACTTCTGGCATGTAGTTGCCGCCGTAGTTGACGATCGAATCGTGGATGCCGCGGAATGTCGCGCCCGGGTTGAAGGCGGCGTACTCAATGTCATGCGCCTTCATCAAATCGACGACCACGTCCGATCCATACTGGGGTTGCTTTTTTTCTACTCTCGACACCTTTGTAACCCTCCCTCAATTATGTGCTTTGAACTCAATACCAAGAACCGGACGCGATGGCCAGCGCTCCGTTAAGAAGTTTTTTCCGCCGCGGCCGTTCGCAACAGCCCTTTCTCATAGAGCATTTCCAAGGTCTCCAGCAAATCACCCTGGCGCGCGCCGCTGTCCGAAGCCTCGCCGGCTCCCAACGCGGCGATCGCTTCGAGCACTTTCTGCGCCGCCGGCGCCATGAACGACTTCATGCCGTGATGGTTGAAGGTCCGCTTGAGCTCGTCCATCTCCTCCGCGCGCCGGGCGGCGTGGATGCGCAGGCCGACGATACTGGTGGAGATTTTATCCAACAGCCCAGGGAAGCTTTCTTCATACTGAGCGCGCACTTCGTTCAACAGACCAAAGCGGCGCGCGCCCATCAACAGCTCGACAAATAGACCTTGGAGCCCTTTGGTCAGTCCCGCGTAGACGACTTTGAAGGCGGATGCCTGGCTCGTGTCCGGTCCCAGGACTCTGATCGGAATGCCGAAGGCTTCTAAGGCTTGCATGCGCTGCGCCTGGGGTCCGGAAACATAGACGATCGTTCCCTTGCCCATGCGCGCCGCCGACCCGATGATGCAGCCATCGACGAAGCTGACGCCGGCCGGGTTCAAAACCGCGGCAATCGCATCGGCGGTCATCGGCGAGATCGCGTTGGCGTCGAGGTAAAGCAACTCTTTGCGTCCGGTCTTGCCCACCGCTTTGGCGACTTTAGACGCCACGCGATTGGCGGCGAACGGCACCACGATAGAGACGATCAACTCGGCTTCCTTAACCAACCGGGACATTGAAGGCAAAGACTTCACGCCGGCATTTTCGCCGCGCTTGCGGCTCACTTCCCCCCGGTCCTTGTCGTAGGTCAACACTTCGACGCCCTGGCCCTTGAGCAGCTTGGCCCAGTGAAAGCCCATCTCGCCGATGCTCAATATGCCGATCTTGTGAAAAGCCACGATTCTCTCCCTTGTCCGATTCGGATTTGTCTCCCGCCAATGTTGGACAAAACGACTGCAAGAAAATTTATCCCGCCAAGGCGCAAAGGCGCAAAGTTAAGAATATTTTCCGAGTTCTTCGAACTTGGCGTCTTTGCGCCTTTGCGGGAAACATGGTTTTTTCGATCTCGTCTTCGTTTCCGAACTTCAAATACTTTTGGCTAGTCTTCCCGATTGATGACGTCGATCATCTGGCGCAGCCGGGCGTAATCCTCGCGATTGAAATGGACGAGCAGACGGTGCAGGTGCAGCGTGCCGGGATCGTCGGATTCGTCGGGCAAGGGCTCGGTCTGCCGCACCGGCCCTGCGGTGAGGATATCGGCGAATTCCCGGTTGAGCGTATCGATCAGACTGGGCGATGGCGGGTTGTTGAGGCGAATGACCAAGGCTTCCTTGACGAAGCGGTAGGAATGATAATTGCGATAAAAGTTCTTGATTTCCCGGATCGCCGCATCAATATCGGTGAACTTTTTAAAAAACTTGATCTCGTCTTCGGATATATAGCCGTGGCTCAGCATCCCTTCGCGGAGAAACTCTTCCCATTCCTGCCAGTAGTTTCGCTCGGGGGAATCCACCAGAATAATCGGCACGAGCTGGCTTTTGCCGGTCTGGGCCAAGGTCAATGCCTCGGTCAGCTCGTCATGGGTGCCGTAGCCGCCGGGGAAGATGACCACGGCGTCCGCTTCCTTCACGAAAATCAGCTTGCGGGTAAAAAAGAAATGAAAGCTCATCAGCTTTCGATCGCCTTTGATGAATCGGTTGGCGAGTTGCGCGGTGGGCAGGCGGATATTGACGCCGAAACTCTTTTGCCGTCCCGCCCCTTCGTGGCCCGCCTGCATGATCCCCGGCCCCGCGCCGGTGATCACCATGAACCCGTCCTCGGCCAGACGGCGCGCCAACTCGCGCGCCATCGTATAATAAACGTCGTCTTCGGCCACGCGGGTGGAGCCAAAGATGCTGACCTTGCGCACCGAACTGTAGGGTGCGAAAGTTCTGAACGCGTAGCGCAGCTCTTTGAGTGTCCGGTTGAGAATTTTTAAATCGCCGCGGCTGGCATTATCGCCGGTCAGTTTGAGCACCGTCCGAAGCATATCGCCGATCTGGTCTTCGTTGCCGGTGCTCGGTTGGGCGCGCAGCCACTCTTCGATCTGCCCTTCGATACTCGCCAGGCCGGCTTTAGAGGACTCCATAGGTTCTTTCTTGTATGACATAACGCTGCCGGGTTTTAAAGGATGAACCGGCAATCGCAGCCGAGCGACCCTGCGGGAATCCGTGCGACAAAATCTTGGCGGCGAAAAATTCTCACCCATAGCGCCGCCAATCAGCCAGACAGGCGACTCTCGGCCTTGACAGCCGAAAAGACATCCGGCTACTATCGCGGCATTGCCAACCTAACGAGAAGGGACCACTCTCATGGACATCATTTTCCAAACCGATGGTTCATACGCCTACGTGATCCTGCGCGCCGGTCTGGCGATTACGTTTTTCTTCCATGGCGCCCGCCATGTGCTCGGCTGGCACGGCGGACGCGGCTTCGAAGGCATGGTGAAGAACTGGAGCGGCAAGTACAGCATTCCGGTGTGGATTTGCGTGTTCGGCATGGTCGTCGAGATCGCCGGCGCCTTGGCGATGACGTTCGGTTTTCTCGTGCGCCCCGCCGCGCTCGGCCTGGCGATATTCATGGCGGTGGCGATCAAGAAAGCCCATTGGAAGGAAGGTTTCTTTCTTACCGCCGGACCGGACGGGAGCAACGGCATGGAGTACTGCTTGGCGCTTTTGCTGATGTCCGTGGCGCTGGTGATCGGCGGGGCCGGCGCGCTCTCGATCGACGGCATGCTCAGCCGATAGCGCGGCGATTTCCTGAGCGTATAGATACTAACCAGAGAAATGTTTCACAGAACGAGTTTAAGAAAATTTATCGCGCCAAGCACACTAAGCTCGCAAAGAAAGAGTGTTGTCATTTCGACCAACAGGAGAAATCTTTCTTTAGATCCCTCGCATTCGCTCGGGATGACGGGCCTTGGCCCGCCACCTTGGCGTCCTTTGCCCTTCGATCTTCCTCAGGGTGGTGAGTTTATCGAACCACGTTCTTTGCGCGAGACATAGTCTTATCCGATCTTCCCTTCATCCCGATAGACTCACATTGTTAACCTTCTATAGAGTTGCGGCAAACGCAGGGGTAATTCGTTGACGTCAGCGAGGACCTCGTAGCTGAAATCTTCCATCATCGTTCTGAGATAGTCGTTCCCTTCTTTGTCTACGGTAAGGCAGAAGGAATGGATGCTATCCCGGCGCGCTTCGATGAGCGCCATGCGCGTATCCTGCACCGCGTAACCCTTCTCGGCGCTTTCTTGCGAGTAGCCACGGTCTTGCGGACGGCCGTCGCTGATCAGGAACAAAAACTTCGAGCGCGTTTGCTGCCCGTGCAGCTTAGAAGTCGCATGGCGGATCGCCGGCCCCATGCGCGTGGCATGCAAGGGGCCGGCCCGTCCAATGCGCTTCGCCACCTCCGGTGAAAATTCTTCATCGATGTCCTTGATGACGAAGAACTCGACGTTGTCGCGGCCGTGGCCGGAAAAGCCGAAAACTCCGTAGCGGTCGCCGATCGTTTCCAGGGCGTCGATCATCAAAACGATCGCTTCCTTTTCCACGTCGATGATACGCCGGGGCGCCCGGTCGCGAGGTTCCGCGCCGTCCCCGGATTGCGACGCGCCCGGAGCGCGCCCGATCGCTTCCCCGGTTGAGCCGCTCATGTCGAGTAGAAAGGCCACCGCCACGTCGCGCTCGGCCTTGTGATTACGCCAAAAAATTTTCTCCGACGGACTGACGCCGATGCGTAGATCCACCATCGCTTCGATGGCCGCGTCGAGGTCGTGGTCCGAGCCGTCCGGCAAGCGCTTCTCCTTATGATGCAGCTCCGGCGCCGCGAGTTCGAACTCGCGGCGAATCCGCCGCGCCAGTCCGGCGTAATTAAAAAGCGTCTCGCGGTAAAAATTTAGGTCGCCGGCCGGCATCACTTTCTCGTAGAGTTTGCACCATCGGCTGCGGTAACCACCCGCGCATTCGTCCCACTCGTCATAGATGAACGTGTCCGCCTGATTGGCCGTCAGCGGACCGGCATTATCGTCGCTCTGGAACCAGGGCCGCTGCTGCACGCTCTGCATCCGCGGGTCGCGCCGTTCGAGCTCGCGCATCAAGTTCTGCACCATCCGCTCGATTTGCGGGTCCTGCTCTTCGCTTTCTTCCTCGGGATCCTTCGGCTTGGGCGAATGCCGGCTCTTGAGCAGCTCGGCCAATTCCTCGGGCATCAGCGCTTTGCGCTGCTCGCGGGCGTTGGATTGCGGCTTGCTCAATAGCTGCGCCAACTCGGGCTTGAACTCGCCGCGATAGTCGATGCCCTGCGGCGACAGGTAAGCCTTTTCCCGCGTCGCGGGCGCCGACCCCTCGACTCGGCCCCCGGCCACCGCCGGGGGCCACTCGCTCGGGATTCCGCCTGCAAATCGAGGGGTCGCCCTGAGCAAGCGAAGCGAGTCGAAGGGCAACGGAAGTGGTGCCCCGGGCTTTCCCGGGGAGCTCCACAGCGCCAGAACTTCTCCGGTTGCAAGAGCGTCTTCCCAACGACTTGAACACTTTGAACGATTTGAACGGCTTGAAGCCGTGTCCTCGAAGTGGAAGACCGCAAACTGATTTTCTTCGAGAAACTCATTCGCCACCCGGCTCAGGATCGCGTCGATTCTCAGCGTCGCTTCCGCCGCATCCTCCACCGTCGCGCCGCGCGCGCAAGCGGCGCGAAGCAGCCGGACGGCGTCGATGGCCGCCCCTTTGCACTCTGCGGGGACTTTGAGCGCGCCGTTTTGACCGAGGCTTACGCGGATCAACAATTCGAGCAACGCCTCCCGCGCCGGCAAAAAGATTATTTCCGGGCGCAGCGCCAAAACCCGTTCCCGCATCGACCGGTAAACCGGCGCGATGCCCCGGTACTCGTGGATCACCCGGGCTTCGATCCGCGCGCTCTCCACGATGGAGAAGATATCAAGCGCCAGCAGTTTGTTCGGGAAGAGCCTGAAAAATCGGGTTAACTCCGTCGGAGTCGGATGGTCGTGATGATGCTGATGGCCGTCCGGCGGAGGCTCGAGCCGCGGGCGCCAGTCGGTAAAGCGGGTCGACGGCCGGTCGAACTGAAACTCGAAGCTACCAAACTCGATATGGGCCGCCTGCTGCGTCAGCATTACTTTGAGAAATTCAAAGTTTTCATTTCGGCTTTCAAACCGCTCGATCACGTCCGGCAGGAAAATCGCCGCGCCGTCGCTGGTGGCGACATCGTCCCGCAACCAGCCGATGTTTTTATCGATCAGTTGCCGCAAATCCTGCAAATCAACGCTACGCTCCGATAGCGCGCGGCAGTACAGCCGCAGCATCTCGCGCAGCGGCGCAAGCTCCACGACGGGGGACTCAGTGGAGGACATCTTGGCAATGATTGCCGGCAAGCGAAGGATTCATGGCATTAGCATCGGTGCGAATCGTGTTACCTCCTCTCCCTTTGGGAGAGGATTGAGGTGAGGGTTAGTTCGTCCGCGTGCGCCCTCACCCTCGCCCTCTCCCAGAGGGAGAGGGTATTTCGTTTCTCCTTCCTATTCTTCGTGTCCTTCGTGGTGATCTATTGGGTCGTCTCACGGAAAGATCGCCGTCACGACTTCGTCGAGACTGCGCTGCACCTGGGGATCGTCGGTGATGCCCCAGGTCACCGCCACGTGGCAGGCGCGCCGCGGCGCGATGCCTTCCTTGATCAGCCGGCCAGCGTAAATCAACACTCGCGTGCTCGCGCCCTCTTTCAGCCCATGCTCGCCCAGGGTACGCACCTTGTGGCCAAGCTTGGCGAGCAGCATCGACATTTCCCCGTCCGCGCCCGATTCGTGCGCGATAATCTTCGCTTCGCGCTCCGGGTCGGGAAACTGAAAGTCCAGAGCGACGAAGCGCTGCCTCGTGCTGTGTTTCAGATCCTTGAGCACGTTCTGGTAGCCGGGATTGTATGAGACCACGAGCAGAAAGCTCTCGGCGGCTTCGACCACTTCTCCCAGCTTGTCGATGGTCAGCAGACGGCGGTGGTCCGTCAGCGGGTGAATGATGACGGTCGTGTCTTTGCGCGCTTCGACGACTTCGTCGAGGTAGCAGATGCCGCCGGCTTTCACCGCGCGGGTCAGCGGGCCGTCGATCCACCGCGTCCCGGCGGCGTCGAGGAGATAGCGCCCGACCAGATCGCTCGCGCTTAGATCCTCATGACAGGCAACGGTGACGAGCGGAACCGCGCCGTTGGAGGCCATCGCCGTTGCGCCGTCTTTGACAACGGTGAGCGGCTGGCCGAGCTTCCACGCCATGTATTCGACGAAGCGCGTCTTGCCGGTGCCCGTCGGCCCCTTGAGCAACACCGGAACGCGTTGCCGGTAGGCCGCTTCGAAAATTTCCACCTCGTCCGCAACTGCGAGGTAAAACGGCTCGTCCTTGATCACGTACTCTTCGATTCGATACTGGCGGTGTTCGTGGTTATTCGGCATATGGACATTTACCCTCCTTCGCAGAAGGTCACGGGTGTAAACCCGTGGATGAATGCGAGGTGGGTACCCTCCGTAGCCTTGGCGCCCGGCCTTCGCAGCCGAAGCGACTGCTTCGGCGGAGTAGGCAAGCTATCAAAACATTCTAACCGAGCGCGTCGACAAAATCGCCCTGATTACGCTCAACCGGCCGGAAAAACTCAACGCCATGAGTTATGAGCTGGCGTGTGAACTGGATGAAGAGCTGACGAAGATCGAAAACGATGATAACGTTCGCGTCGTCATTTTGACCGGCGCCGGCCCGCGGGCCTTCTCGGCCGGCGGCGACATTCATCAGATGGTAAAATCGACGCCCGAAGAGATGGCCGCGCGCAGCGAGGTGCGCAGCCAAGCGAACTGGCACCTCGCCACCTTCGCCAAGCCGATTATCGGCGCCATCAACGGCCTGGCCTACGGCGCGGGCGCGCTGCTCACTTCGATGCTCGACATCCGCATCGGCTGCGAACACGCAGAGATTCAGTTTCTCGCCGCCAAATACGGCCGAGCAAACTCGACCTGGTCCCTGCCCCTGGTCGTCGGCATGCCCAAGGCGAAGGAGCTGCTTTTCACCGGGAGGCCGGTGAAGGCGGAGGAGGCGGAACGGATCGGCCTGCTCAATCAGGTCGTTCCCTGCGCGCAACTCCGCGAAGCTGCGCTGCAGATGGCGCAGCAGATCGCCGAAAACGATGCGCGCATGGTGCAGGGCATTAAGAAATTATTGAACGACGGCATCGGCATGCCATGGCACGAGCGCTACGACAGCGAACAAAACGCACGCAAGAGCAAGATGAAACCCACCTCGCCGCGCGAAGGCTTTAAGGCATTTTTAGAACGGAAAGGAATCCGTGGCTGAATTTTCCGCGTGGCGCCGTTTGTTGGTAAAGGGTCTTTCTGCGGCCTGGGAGTCTGGGCAGGATAAACACCGCGGCCCGTTCAAGGTTCAAAGTTCAATGTTCAACGTTGAACCTGGAACAGGGAACTTTGAACAGCGCGGAGCGCGTTGAACCTGGAACTTTGAACAAAACACAATCGGGCTCCGCGAACGCAATTACGCTTAGACAACCCCAGCGTCTTTGAGCTGCTGTAAGCGTTCCTTCGATAATCCCAACTCACCGCAGTAAATCTCTTCGTTGTGCGTGCCCATGGCGGCGCCGAGAAAATCGACCGAGCCGGGTGTGGCGGAAAACTTGGGCACGACGTTTTGCACGACCGCCTCGCCGAGGTCCGGGTCGGGCACGCGAACCATCGCTTCGCGGGCGCGGTACTGCAAATCGCGAAACGCGTCTTCCATGTCGAACACGGACGAATAGGCTACTTCGAATTGGTCGAAGCGCTCGATGACCTGATCGCGGGTATGGCGCTCGATCCACTCGCCGACGATGCCGTTGATTTCCGCCGAATGCACCACCCGCGCCGGATTGTCGGTGAACTTCGGGTTGACCGTCAGGTCTTCGCGGTCGATCGCCTTGGCGAGCCGCAGCCAGACACTGTGCGTGCTGGCGGCGAGGGTGAGATATTTGCCGTCCTTGGTTTTGAACATGGAGCTTGGCGCGACGTAGGCGACCCGGTTGCCCGTGCGCGTATGCACCGTCTTCATCTGGTCGTATTGGATCGGGTCGAAGTCGAGAAAACGGAACACCGCCTCGTACAACGCCAGATCGATCACCTGCCCCTCGCCGCCGCGCAGGTCGCGGTGATAGAGCGCCATCATCACCGACAGTGAACCGAATATGCCGGCGATCAGGTCGCCGAGCGGATAGCCCGGCGACATCGGCGGACCGTCGGGCTCGCCAATTAAATTGGTGAGACCGCTCATCGCCTCGGCGACCCGGCCGAAGCCAGCTCTGTTTTTGTACGGCCCGGTCTGGCCGAAGCCCGAGATGCGCAGCAGAATTATTTTCGGATCGATGGCGCGGATCACGTCGTAGCCCAGACCCCATTTCTCAAACGTCCCGGGCCGGTAGTTTTCGACAATGACGTCCTGATGGCGAATCAGTTGTTTAAAAATCTCCGCCCCTTCCGGTTTACCCAGGTCGAGCGTGATGCACCGTTTGTTGCGGGACACGGACTTCCACCAGAGGGGGATTCCGTCCATGATCGGCTCGAGCTTGCGCTGCCCGTCACCGTACTTGGGGTGTTCGATCTTGATCACGTCCGCGCCGAAGTCGGCGAGCAACACCGTCGCGAACGGCGCGGCAACCATATTGCCGGCATCGATCACGCGCACGCCTTTGAGCGGCTTGTTCTCGCTCTTTTGAGTCAACGGGAAATTGTAATGCTCTTTGATGTAATCGGCCATCGCGTTATTCGATTGGTAGTGGTTCAGATTCGCCAAAATTTGTAGGGGCAACCCTATGTGGTTGCCCGTTCGGAAGGCAGGCACGTAGGCCCCTACATCGACGCGCTGTTGAAATCAAATTATTCCAACCTTATACCCTAAGCCTATAACAGCCGACACCGAAGCGTTCAAGGCGCCGAAGTGGCCGGCGCAGAGTTCGATTGGAAATCCGCGCGGCTCCTCACCTCGTACGCTTGTGGGAGCCGGCGTCCATTCGTCACTTCTTATGGAGCCCGGCGATAAAGCCGCTTTGCTCGATTCGTCTGACAAAGGATGGGTCGAAGATCGGGTTAGGATCGGTTTGCTTTGCCTGGGGGTATTGCAGCGAAAGAAGGTCCAAGCCCCAGCGCGTTGAGTTGGGCCGTCGCCTATGGTATTTGCAGTTTCAGAACTCTTCCGCGAAACTCGGAATGTTTTGAGCGGCTGACTTCGCCGCCGCGGCAAGTTTTCCGATGCGCCTTTGACATGGATTCGGTCCAAACTTCCTGCGCTATCTTGTAATCGAGGTTAATAAATTCACCATGCGCGCCATCGACGTTCACGTTCACCCGAGCACGCGCGGACTCGACACCCACGCCTGCGGTTACTTCAGAAGAAATCTCGACGACATCCCGCGGTCGGCGGATAAGTTCGCCGAGCTGTTCATTAAGCAAGACGTCAAGGCGCTGCTTATCGGCTGGCACCCATCCACGGTAACCGAAGGCGTGCGCAACACCAACGAACACGCACTCGAGCTGGCGGCGAAATTTCCCGACGCTTTCGCCGGAGTGCTCGCTGCCCTCGACACCGGCGCCCCGAACTTGGACGAAGTCACGCGATACGCCGGCGAGCTGCTCAAAAATCCCACGGTCAAGGGGTTCAAGTTTCATCCGCCCGACCAGGCCTTTTATCCCAGCGATAGAAAATACTACGGCATCTGGGAGGTCCTTCAGGCGGGCGGCAAGCCGGTCACGTTCCACGTTGGCTTCACCGTGTTGGGAGCGAATACCGACGGCGGCAGCGGCATCGCGCTCGACTACGGCCGGCCGATTCAGCTCGACACCCTGGCG
>JACPFE010000073.1 GCA_016183145.1 Deltaproteobacteria bacterium
ATCACGAAATCGCCGTCGGCATCGATGGCGACCGAGGAATGCATTTGCTCTTTGCTCGTGGTGAGGTTTACCCGGAACTCGCTGCCCTGTGCCATACCAGCGGCGTTGTAACGCTTCGCATACACGCCCCAGTTGTCGCCGTCTTGGTCTTTGCTGGACCAAGTGATGACGGAGTTACCGGCGGCGTCCATGGCGACGGACGAGAACATTTGCTCTTTACTTGTGTAGGTATTGACTTGAAACTCCCCCCCTTGAGGCGCGCCGGCGGCGTTGTAGCGTTTGGCGTACACGCCCCAGTTGTCGCCGTCTTGATCCTTGCTCGACCAGGTGACGACGAAGTTGCCGTTGGCGTCCATCGCTACCGACGAATTTATTTGTTCTTTAACGGTGGTGGTGTTTACTCGGAACTCGCCGCCCTGTGCCATACCAGCGGCGTCGTAGCGCTTCGCATAAATTCCCCAGTTATCGCCGTCCTGGTCTTTGCTCGACCAGGTGATAACGAAGTTGCCGCTGCTGTCTATCCCAATGCTGGGGCCGAGTTGTTCCTTACTGGTGTACGTGTTGACGCGGAACTCACTCCCCTGGGCCACTCCTGCCGCGTTGTAGCGCTGCGCATAAATTCCCCAGTTGTCGCCGTCCTGATCGTTGCTGGACCAGACGATCACGAAGTTGCCTGCCTCGTCCATTGCGACCGACGAGTGGACTTGGTCTTTGTTTGTAGTCGTGTTTACTCGAAACTCGCCGCCTTGAGCTACGCCAGCCGCGTTGTAACGCTGCGCGTAGATGCCCCAGCCGTTACCATCTTGATTCTTGCTGGACCAGGTGACGACGTAGTTGCCGCTATGATCCGACGCGACCGCTCGCGGGCTGCCAGAGTCGTTCGTCGTTCCGCTGTAAAACCCGCCGTCCACGGTCGCCTGACGATCTGATGTCGCAGTATTGACCCGAAACTCCCCTCCCGCCATAGCCGCCGTGCCCGACGGCCAACCGAGCGTGACCTTGCCGTTGGTCGCCGTCAGAGCCACCTGCACCTGTTCGCTTCCCGCGTCGGCGTCGCTGATGGAAACCAGGTTGCTGTTGACCGCGTTGAATGCGAGTGGCGTATCCTGCGGGGTGGACTGCAAGCCAGGGACACTGTTTACCGGCGCCTGGTTGACTCCCAAAATCAGGGTCGCGAGGGGGCCTTGCCAGCCCGCCTGGGTTTGCGCGTTGGCCGCAATGTTGGTTTCAATGCTTCCCGTGGCGTACTCCAGGTTCCAGTCGCCGCCGAACAGGGCCGAGCCAGTGTTATCGGTGCTCGCGGCGACATCGGCGCCAGTGAGCCGGCTCAGTTGCTCGATGAGCGAAACACCCGACGCGGAGCCGGCAAGTTCGCAGCCGTAGAATAGCAAGTCCGCATTTTCGCGAAGCGCCGCGCCCCACCGGCGGATGGAATCGGCGACAGCTTGCAGTGAAGTTGCATCAAGCCAAGTCGCGCCGAGCCGCACGGCCCCCTCGCTCCCGTGAGAAATAAAATGTACAGCATCCAACTGCGTATGGCCGGCGAGCAGCTCAGTGATCTGTTCGATACCATCACGTTGCCCGTCCAGCAGGTGGATTTCGATTCGGCGGGAGTCGCTCTGCTGGGCTGAAACATCCGCAACAAACTGTTCGTAGCCAGCCACACCGATATCGACGAAAACAACCTCGCGTCGTGTCGTCGATGCCTCGACTGAATCCCTGACTGTGGAATTACTTTTTTCGACCGGATGGTCGGCAACGGTTACCTGGCTTGATCCATCGTCGGCGCTCGCGACGATAACCGGCGGCGGGATAGCCTCCCTGACCGGTGCTTCTGCCGGATAGACTATTCCCAAGCTCGAGTCGGCGGACAGTAGGAGGCGCGGTTCCAAAGGCTCAAAAACGAGCCTTTTGGACACCTTTCCCGCGGGGCGCACGCCAGCCCCGACATGCTCCTTGCGCAATCTTTGGCACACTCGATGCACAAAATAGCTCATTATGTCGCCGCCGCTGTCAGTTGACATGCCGTGTTTGGCGACCCGTCTGGTCACATAAACAACCTTTTCACGATCTTGTAACCCAAGGGAGAGCGGCGCTCTTTGCTGAAGACCCGGTGAGCAATACCGATGCCAGTAAACTTGGCAGGCTCTTGAAAAACCCTTTCTCGTGCTTCGCGAGTCTCAGCACAAAAGCAAAATCTCAAATGATTTCGAGCGCTCCTCCGTTCACCCTGAGGTTTTCTAAAAGCTCAACGGAGTGTTTTTCAGCAAACTGCTAGGCGTCCTTTGGCTTGATAGGGCGCCCCTTGGCGCGATTTGATTGACTTAGTCGCAATTCGACGAAGGAAAGCAAAGGCCGAAGCTAAACGCCTCGCCCGTACATTCCCCAACTTTTTTGGCAAAAAGGAACTTACTTTATGGTATATTGAAGCGAAGGTCTTTTCCGAAGCCCTTTTAACCTTAACCTTCGCTAGCCAACCAAGAGAAAGGTGGGATGGCAGATGAAGCCAACCATTTTAGCTGTCGACGACGATGCGATTATTCTCGACACGTATCAAGCGATATTAGATGAGGGGTACAGCCTTTATGTGGTCCCATCGGGCGAAGCAGCTTTAAATTTTCTCAATTCCCATCCGCGAGTGGATCTTATCTTGTTGGATATTATGATGCCGGGAATTGATGGTTATGAGATATGTCAAAAGGTCCGTGAAAATCCATCGTTTGCGCATGTGAAAGTGATTTTGGTTTCTTCAAAAATGACGCTCGAAGACAGGCTTCGGGGGTACGAGGTTGGTGCGGATGATTACATCACTAAACCGTTCGAAGGAACCGAACTCCTCGCTAAAGTCAAGGTCTTCCTCCGTCTAAAAAATGCCGAAGAGATTGACACAATCAAAACAAATCTTATCACCCTCTTGACTCATGAGGCGCGCACGCCGCTCACCATTATCCTCGGGTTTGCTGACTTGCTGCAAGGAAGTCCGAATCTTGCTGAACAAGAAAAACGCTATGTCGAGGAGATTGTGAAATGTGGACACGCGCTCTTACGTTCGTCCGAGAAAACAGTTCTATTGAGCGGTTTAAAATCAGAAAGCATCCGGATCGAGGAAAATAAGATCCGGCTGAGTGACTTTCTTGCTGAATGTCAACAGAGGTTCACAAAAAAGGCAGAGGAAAAACACCTCCTGCTTCAAGTCCAAATTGACGCTGATCTCCATATCGATGGGGATCCAAAGCTGCTGGGGAACGCCTTTGATGCGCTCCTTGATAACGCAGTAAAGTTTGCGCGTGAGGGTACGGTTGTGCAAACCAGCGTCAAAGCCATTGGAAACCGCATCCGAGTGGAGATTGCCAATGACGGGGAAACAATTTCCCCACAACGTCAAGAGGACATCTTTGATGAGCTTTCTGTGCAAGATGTTGAACATCATCACCAAGGCCGTGGTTTGAGCCTCGCGATCGCGAGGCGGGTTATCGAAGCCCACCGAGGCACACTGACGGTTACAAATCACGAGAATGGACCCGTATTTATCATTGACATGAAGATTTGACGGTGGCTTTAAATCAACCCGGGGCACTATTTTTGTACGCGCCTGTACAATGATGGGTATGCTTCGGGTCAGTTCTCCTTGAGAATCCGCCAAAGATACCCCATTCCTAATTTGTGAGCACAGGGATATTCTCGTCCCTCTAGAGCCTTTTTTGGCTTCCAGTGATCCGCCATCGCCGCCATAACTAAGAGGCAGGGTTCTCTTAGAGCGCGGCACATTTTTTGCCCTGTAAGTCGTGGTTAAAAATCTAACCATGAACTATTCCAATGCCGCGCTAGCGAGTGACCGAGACAGCGCTTTATGGACGCAACTTCCAAGCGCCGTAACGGACGAAAATTTTTGTACGAGCTGGCTGTCTTTACAATGTGAAATGATTGCAGACGTTATTGCTGGTTCAGTCTTGCTCGGGCCGCCCGATCGCGGTCCGTACCAACCCGCGGCTCATTGGCCCCCTAGCCAGGATAACAAACAGCCGCTTGCAGCAACCGCCGCTCAGGCGCTTCAAGAACGCTCGGCTCTCATTATTCAACGCACGGATCGAGCGGACTCCAACGGTTCGTCACATGTGTGGTATGAAGTGGCTTATCCTATTTTGGTCGCCGACCGCCTTTGTGGCGTTGTGGCGCTTAAAGTTTCGTCA
Source organism: Deltaproteobacteria bacterium (assembly GCA_016183145.1). Taxonomy (GTDB): domain Bacteria; phylum Desulfobacterota; class Binatia; order UBA9968; family UBA9968; genus JACPFE01. Next base: position 4,191 of record JACPFE010000073.1, read on the forward strand.
CGGCCGCGAGCGCAGCTCGAATCCGCACTCCAGCAGCTATCGTGGGGAGCAGCGTGGCTCGAAGTTCTGATTCACCGTCAAAATGGCATCGAGAATGCCTCCAAGAACGAACGCCTGCAAGCGGTTCTTGATGTGCTCGCAACGGCCGTGGAGCACGAAAGGTTCATCGAGGCTGCAACGGCTTTGGTAACGGATCTAGCAGCGCGGCTCGTGTGCGAACGCGTTAGCTTAGGCTTCAGCGATGGCAAGCACATTCATGTAAAAACGATGTCGCACAGCGCGCGGTTCGGCAAGAGAGCCAATCTCACGCGCGCCATCGAAGCGGCCATGGAAGAGACGTTGGATCAGGAAACGCGCATCGTTTTCCCGCCAGATTCAAACACGTCTTTGCAGTTTACCCGGCATCATCAGGAGCTCGCCCGGCAGCACGGCGCCGGCGCAGTTTGCTCAGTTCCGTTAGGGCGCGAGGGACAAATTTTTGGCGTGCTCACGTTCGAACGCCTCGCCGACAACCCCTTCAGCTCCTCGACGGTCGAATTATGCGAAACCATTGCAGCGTTGGCTGGTCCGATACTCGAGTTGAAATTTCGCGAAGATCTATCTCTGGCGAACAGAACAACGGAAGCACTCCGCAAGCGAATCACGACTCTGATCGGACCCGGCCACATCGCGCCCAAGATAGCGACCGTCGCGCTCACGCTTGCCATTGCTTTTTCATCGATCGTCACCGCCCAGTACCGCGTGCCCGCAAAAACCCTCATTGAAGCACAAACGCAGCGAGTTGCGGTCGCGCCGTTTAATGGCTATATCGCCGCTGCGCGGGTGCGCGCGGGCGATCTCGTGCGAGCCGGTGAAATTCTCGCCACACTCGACAATCGCGATCTCAAACTCGAACAGCTCAAGTGGAGCAGTCAGAAAGAACAATATACTAAGCAATACAGTCTCGCGATGGCGCAGCGCAATGCCGCGCAAGTGAAAATCACCGCAGCGCAAGTCGCCCAAGCCGACGCGGAGCTCGCCTTGATCGAAGACCAGCTGGGACGCACTCACGTACGAGCGCCGATCGACGGTCTGGTTGTCAGCGGCGACTTGAGCCAATCCATCGGCGCGCCCACGGAACGCGGGCAGGTGCTATTCGAGGTCGCTCCGCTCGACGCCTACCGAATCATTTTGCAGGTCGACGAACGCGAAGCAGCCGAGGTCGCGGTGGGTCAGAGAGGTAATATTGTGCTGTCGGCTTTTCCGACGACACCGCTGAATTTCACCGTTGAAAAGATTACCCCCGTCTCGGCGGCTCGCGAAGGGCGCAACTACTTTCGTGTTGAAGCAAAGATGGAGAAAGCGCCGGCCCAGCTACGACCCGGGATGGAAGGAGTGGGCAAGATCGACATCGCCCAGAGGCGGTTGATTTGGCTCTGGACCCATCGCGGTATCGACTGGTTGCGCTTACTTATCTGGTCCTGGCTGCCTTAGGAAAGATCTGCACCATGTCGAGGCCCTTCAGCGATTCCTGGTATCGCGTCGCACC
>JACPFE010000116.1 GCA_016183145.1 Deltaproteobacteria bacterium
AATTTTACCGATCATGGTCGTGTCCCTTCGTTTCCGTCAACGCTCCAGTAAGCGTGTTGATTCAATCTAATACACCGATAGGCGTAGCGGCAAACCGTGAGGCGGGTTTGCGGATGGTTAGGAGAGCGCTGTGTGTGTCGGATTGAGGCTCAGTCCTCAATCTGGACTTATTCCCACGAGATGGGATTTGGCCTCGAAATCAGTGTGGCGGCTTGTCCGATCCGGCGGAATGGTTAGGCCGGGTTTGTCTGTATGATCGCCGGCAACTTGTTGAGGGGGAGCTTCTTGAGGTCAACCTTTCGGCTGGCATTATCGATGTCGATGCCGACCAAATTACCTTCGGCGTCGTAATCAAGGATAACCCCCTCGGTGATCTCTCGACTTTCGGTGCTGGGCCGTTCGGAAAGATCGATATAAAGCGAGTCTGTGTCGGCGTAATAATTGAGCTTCATGGCGTAAACCCTCTGTCTGGAAAGGCGTTGTAAGTAGTCATCTTAATAACCCTGGTTGGAGGCACATGTCCAGCTCTAGTTCCAGGCGACGATCAGGTTGACATAGCGTCTCGTTATCGGATACTTTTTCGCTTACACAAGGGAGGAGCAGAAATTCGGGATCGGAAAAGAGATGACTCGCGCACGGTTCGACAAGCTCACCGCCCTGAGCCAAGTCGAAGGGAAGAGGCAAAGACGCCAAGGAATGAGAAGCAAATAAAAAACTCGAAACTCGAAATCCGAAATTCGAAACAAATCCAAATGATAGAAAAATACAAAATTCCAAACCAACTCGTTTAGGATTTCCATTTTTCACTTTCGGCTTCGGGAATTCCGGTTTGTTTCGGTCTGCGGGGCTTCTTTCGACATTCGGATTTCGAATTTTCTTTCGGCTGCTAACGGGCGTTCCGGCTGGAGGGGGCGGGTGCGACGATACGACAAGGAGCAAGTGGCATGTCAGCGAAAGTTTACCGGCCAGAGAACTGGAGCGGCTCGCCGCTGGAGAGCGAGTCGGCCCAGCTTGTCGGCGGGCGCTGCTTGAGTTGCGGCAAGGTGTTCTTTCCACGGTTCAACGCCTGTCCAAGCTGCGCGTCGCGCCGGCCCATGTCGGAGGTTCGCCTCAGCCGCCGCGCAACGCTATACTCGTATTCGGTAATTCACGTCAATACGCCCGGCTTTAAGGCCCCGTACGCCGTTGGCTATGTCGACATGGCGGAGGGGCCGCGCGTCTTCGGCCATCTGGATGGCTGGCAAGATGGCCCAGTACCGCTGGACACTGCGGTGGAGATCTATGCCGGGCCGATCGGCAAGGACCGCGACGGCGAAGAGCTGATCAGCGTCCGCTTCCGTCCGCTGGCGGGTGAGCGCAATTCAACAGGAGGAGCGTGATGGCGAACCTGCGCGAAGTCAGCGTGATCGGCGTCGGCATGAGCCGATTCGCCAAGCAGCCGGAAATCAGTATCGTCGATCTAACCCAGGCGCCGATCTTGGATGCCCTCGAGGACGCCGGCGTCGCCGTTGGGCAGGTGCAGGCCGCCTACAGTGGCAGTGTTTTCGGCGGCTCCGGCTTGGGCCAAAAAGTGCTAAAGGGCATCGGCATCTCCAGTATTCCGATTCTGAACCTGGAGAATGCCTGCTCGAGCGGTTCATCGGCTTTCCGAGAAGCTTGGCTAGGTGTGGCCAGTGGCATGGTCGATGTGACACTCGCCTTTGGCGCGGAGAAGTTGACCGCGCTTGGCGGCGGTGCCTTTCCGTTGAGCGATGACATCGAAGCCGACCAAGGTGTCCTGATGCCGGCTGTCTATGCGATGCGGGCGCGCCGCCACATGATGGAGTACGGCACCACCATCGAGCAACTCGCTAAAATAGCGGTCAAGAACCACCATAACAGCGTCCACAACCCGCGCGCGCAGTACCAGCGCGAGTACACGCTCGAGGAGGTGCTAAACTCGCGCATGATCGCCGACCCGCTCACGATCCTGCACTGCTGCCCGAGCGGCGATGGCGCAGCCGCTGTGGTGCTGGCGGCAACCGAGATCGCGCCCCGCTTGCGCGGCAAACCGATCAAGGTGCGCGCGTCGGTGCTCCAATCCGGGCTATTCAAGAACGACTTTCGCGATATGACTAAGTCCGACCTGAGCTACCGCGCGGCCGCCGCCGCCTATGAGATGGCCGGGCTGGGACCCGAGGACATCGATGTCGCAGAGGTGCACGACGCCTTCACGATCGGCGAGCTGATGTACTACGAGGCGCTCGGCTTCTGCGCGCCGGGCGACGGCGGGCGGCTCATCGACGACGGGGCGACCGAGATTGGCGGGCGCATTCCGGTGAATCCGAGTGGCGGCTTGCTCTCAAAGGGGCATCCGGTGGGCGCGACCGGGGTGGCTCAGATCGTCGAGATCGTCAGTCAGTTGCGCGGCAACTGCGGGCCGCGGCAAATCGCGGGGGCGCGCATTGGGTTAACTCACTGCACGGGGGGCGGCGTGGCGGGATTCGATCACATCGCCTGTACGATCCATGTCTTCGAGCAGTAACACGATGAGCCGATGAACTCCGCCAAACCCCCACTCTGCGGCCTCCGCATCCTCGACCTTACCCAGTTCCTGGCCGGACCGTTCTGCACCCAGATCCTCGCCGATCTCGGAGCGGAGATCGTCAAGATCGAGCCCCAGGCCGGCGATCCCACGCGCGCTTTGCCGCCCTATTTTTACAAGGGCGAAAGCGCCTATTTCCTGGCGATCAATCGCAGCAAGCGTAGCCTTGTGCTCGACCTTTCGAGCGAAGCCGGCCGCAACGTATTCTACGACCTGGTGCGGCGGGCAGACGTGGTCATCGAAGCGTATCGCCCTGGCGTAACTAAAAAACTGGGCGCGGACTACGACGCGATCAAGAAAATCAACCCGCGAATCGTCTACTGCTCGATCTCCGGCTTCGGCCAGGATGGACCGTACGCGACGCGACCTGCCTATGACATGATCGTGCAGGCGCTATCCGGCGCGATGAGTCTGACCGGCGAGATCGGTGGGCGGCCCGTCCGCTCCGGTACACCGATTGGCGATCTTAACGCGGGCCAGTCTGCGGCAACGGCAATTCTGGCCGCGCTTTGGGAACGGGAGCGCTCGGGAGTGGGCCAGTCGATCGACATCTCTATGTTGGACGTCCAGGTCTCGATGCTTAGCTATCTAGGACAGTACTACCTTATCTCCGGCGACGTCCCCGGTCTCCAGGGCAGAGGACATATGTCGATTCCAACCTACAACGCCTTTCGCGCGCGCGATGGCCGCGACGTTCTCATCTGCGCAAATACGGAGCGGATGTGGCAACAGCTTTGTGAGGCGCTGGAAATGGCGGCTCTGGCGAATGATCCGCGCTTTGAGACCAACGAGCGCCGCCACGCCAATCGCTCAGAGCTGGAGCCGATTCTAGAGCGGGCGTTCGCGAAATACGATTGCGCCCACCTCCTGGCACGCTTTCACGAGCGCGGCATCCCGAGCGCGCCGGTAAACTCGGTGGCCGAAGCGCTCGCCGATCCGCAAGTCGTCCACCGCCGGATGGTGCGCGCGGTGGAACATGCTTTGGGCGGAGAGATCCGCGTGCTCGGCAACCCGATCAAGTTTTCACGAAGCCAGGACGCCGACTTCGTCAGCCCGCCGACGCTGGGCCAGCACACGGAGAGCGTTTTGCGCGAGGTGTTGGAATACACTCCCGAGCGGATTGAAACACTGCGGCAACAGGGCGCGTTCGGACCTGAATCCGCCGCGACGAC
>JACPFE010000074.1 GCA_016183145.1 Deltaproteobacteria bacterium
AGCCCGCCGGCCATTGAAACCATGTCTTGCTCGGCGATGCCATTTTCGATGAAACGCTCGGGAAACCTCTGTTCAAAGGCGCGAAGGCGGCAGTCGGCGGTCAAATCGCCGTCTAACGCAACGATATCTTTGCGCGCCTCCGCGAACTCCACCAAAGCCTCGCCATAGGCGTCGGCTACGTATTCACGCGACAGGGCGCTTGCGGCGCGTTCCTCAACGGACAGTTCTTCAAATGACAAAGTATCAAGCCTGCATCCTTTTGAGCGGGAATTTATTCGCTCTGTAAGCTCAGCAAAGGCGGCTTGAAAGGATTCATCGTCGGGAGCCCCGGCGTGCCAGCGATACAGGCCGCGATTGGCCGCCAGCGCCGCTGGATGTTCCATGAACGAAACACCGCATCCCTTGACCGTATCGGCGATGAGGATTTTTGGTTTATTGGCGATATTTGAGAATTCGGCGAATACCGACTCCAGTTGTTTGAAATCATGCCCATCGCACCGCGCCACATGCCAGCCAAAGGCGCGAAACTTTTCGGCCAAATCTCGGAGATCGATGATCTCAGAGACCGCTTTGTCCGATTGCACCTTGTTGTGATCAACGACTACAGTGAGGTTGGTAATTCCCTGATGCGCGGTCGTTTGCAGCGCCTCGTAGATCTGTCCCTCCTGCAGCTCCCCATCGCCGGTCATGACGAAGACACGGCCCTTTCTTCCTAGCAGGGTCTTCGCCTGAGCCATCCCCTTGGCCTTGGAAATTCCCATCCCCAACGAGCCAGAGTTCGCTTCGATACCGGGCGTGCGCACATCGGGATGACCGTAGGTTCCGCCGAGCCGGCGTAAATTGATGAATTTTTCTTTGGGCAAAAGCCCTAAGGAAAACAACACCGCGTACAGGCCCGGCACATCATGCCCCTTCGATGAAAAATAGATGTCCCGGTCCGGATGTTGGATACCGAGCTTGGACGTATTCATCTCGGCACAGTAGAGCCATGTCACGATATCGAGGGAGCTAAAACTAGAACCTAGATGACCCGAACCTGCACGCTTTACCGTAGCAAGGGTATTCGCCCGGCACATGTCGGCGACGAGCGCCAGCTTATCGTGCTTTTGAAGTGACGCGTTGCGCACGCGATCGAACTCGCTCACCGGTATCAGTTGAATCTTAATCAATCGACTTGCTCACTACTTTTAACAGTTGCGATCAGACCGCATAAATCGTCTTAGCCCACCCGGATCAATAGGCTCTGACCGGTCTCGAGATGGAATTTGAGATAATTCTTTCGGCTGGCAACAAACTCATCCACGGCCTGTTTGCACCCCTGGCAAGTAGTCAAACCGTAATCGTCCGCAACCATAACACCACCGATGAGCAAGCGCTCGGAGAAGAATTCGAGACATGCCCGCGTCGGGGCATAGATGTCGACGTCGACATGAACAAAGCAAAACTTCTCTCGTTCCAGTTCCGCGCAACGATCTTCGAACCGACCTTTGTAAACGGTCAGATTGGGGAAAACCGACAGATATTTCTTGACCTCCTCGAAGGATGTATCGCCAAACTTGCCCGGCCAGTGGCTATCATCCTCGGCGGCGATATCGTCTGGATGACCCTCGAAAGTGTCGATCGAATGAATCTTAGGCTCTCTGTCAAACAACTGATGGGCAACCGAGGCGATAAAGTAACTGCCGCCACCGCGATAAACCCCGATCTCGGCGATGCTCACCGCATCACTGGCGAGGTATCGCACATTCCACAGAGCCTGATATAGAATGTAAAGCCGGTCATAATACAAAAGCGATCGATGGTCGGCGATGACTTTGTCGGCGAGCTCTTTAAAGCCACCGATCTCCTGTATCCTAATCTTCTTCCAATATCCCGCCCCATATATTTGCGGACAATAGTGAAAATCGTGTCGATAACGATAGACGGCGAGGCCCAGCCTAGGCGCGAGTTTCTTAAAGAGCGGCTTGGCACGAAGCTTTCTGCGCTCCCTGCGCCGTTCTTTGTTTTGATACCGGTCTGTTAGTTCGCTCATGGCATTTATGGGTCGATCACGCGGATGCCGGATTCACGTTGACGTAAATATCTTTTAACGTCGAGTAAACATCCAGGGCTTCTGTCCCCGGCTCGCGCGAGCCATTACCGCTTTGCTTCAGGCCGCCGAACGGCATGTGCGGTTCGCTGCCATAGGTCCCGGCGTTCACGACCGCGACACCCGCCTGAACCTTTTGCGAGAAGTGGACAGCCCGGTCCAAGCTTCGGGTATGAATGCAGGCCGTCAAACCATAGGGAGAATCGTTGGCCATCGACAACGCCGCCGCGAAATCTTTAACCCGATACAGGCAAGCGATGGGGCCGAACAACTCCGTCATCGAGAGTTCATCCCCAGGATCGACCTGCTCGAGTAAGGTCGGAGCCGTATAGAAACCTTTCTTATGCTCGGCATCCATCAACCGGTGTCCGCCGGTCAGGACTTTTGCTCCCCGCTGGACTGAGCCTTCAATAGCGCGAATCATGGAATCAAGCTGTTTTTTGTTGATCACCGGACCCAAGTCGTCATCATCCAACGATCCGACTTTCAAGTTACCGGCGCGTTCGACGAGCATATCACGAAATTTTTCATAGATGGATTCGAAAACAATGATGCGACTGGCAGCGGCGCAGCGCTGGCCGGCGTTGCTGAAAGCCGAGAGCAACACCCACTTCGAGGCGTTTTCCAGGTCGGCGTCATCGCACACAACCAACGGATTCTTGCCGCCCAATTCCAAAGAGAGCTTCGCCAACCTCCCTCCGGCGATCGCTCCAATGCGGCGACCCACCGCCGTCGAGCCGGTAAAACTAAGGACGTCGACGCCGGGATGCGCCACCAAGGGCGCGCCAGCCTCCTCACCATATCCATGAATAACGTTCAGAACTCCCGGCGGCAGCCCAGCCTCATGAGCGATTTTGGCAAACAGCCAAGCCGTCGCCGGAGCATCCTCGGCAGCTTTCAAAACAGCGGCATTGCCACAGATCAGCGCGGGAAAAACTTTCCAGGCGACATTCGCGATCGGCGTGTTGGCCGCCACGATCAGCCCCGCTACACCCAAGGGTTGACGCACGGTCATGGCATAGCGATCGGGGGTGCCGCTGGTCGTGGTTCGACCGTAAAGCCTTTGCCCTTCACCGGCGAAAAAAAATCCCAATTCGACGGCGCCGTCAGTTTCTCCCATCGCGGAAGCGTAAGACTTGCCAGTCTCCAGGGCGACGACTCGGGCGACTTTTGCGCGTTCCCGTTGCAGAGCTGTCACGACCCCGTAGAGGATCATGCCGCGCCGCACCGACGGCAGAGCGGCCCAATTCAATTGCGTTTTTCTACCCGCCGCAACGGCCTGCTCGACATCACCCGATCCGGATCGAGCGGCCCGGCAAAGAAGGCGCCCGTCGGCGGGATTGAGCTTTTCAAACCACGCGCCCGAAAGCGCCGGTTGTTCGCGTCCATCGATCCAATTTGGAATTGGATCGCAAAATAAATCCGCGGGAGCCATCAAGCTTGAACTCCATGCCGAGCGAGAAAGGCCGAAGCTACCACGCCGTCCAACCGCCATCAACGATTAGGTTTGATCCCGTCATGTAAGACGATGCATCGGAGATCAGAAAAATGACCGCGCCGTTGTACTCATCCGCACGGGCCATTCTCCCGAGCGGAAGCCGGGCGCAATATTGCTTGACGAATTCCGGGTCTTGATTATTGAACACGCCGCCCAACGTCAGCGTGTTGACGCGCACGCCGCGCCGCGCCCAATAGGTGGCGAGGTAACGCGATAAGTTTAAGAGACCGGACTTCGACACGGAGTAAGCGACGGGCTTGAAAAAAGGATCGCCGCTTGCGCGGCGATATTCATAAAGACGCTGATCCGGCGAAACCAGCCCATAGGTTGAACCGATGTTGATGATCGAGCCTCGGCCGGCAGACGCCATTTGCCCACCGACAACCTGACAGCAGAGGAACACGCCTTTGAGGTTTACATCGATGACCTGATCCCAGGAACTCTCGGGATAGGTTTCAAAGGGCCCGTTCTCCGCCGCCGGAGCGTTAGGCGGCGAATCCAGGGCGGCGGCGTTAACGAGGGCATGCGGAACCCCCCATTGGGCGTTCACCTGAGCCAGCGCTCTCTCGATCGAATCCCGCTTGGTAACGTCAGCCGCCAATAACAACTCATTTCCATTCTCCGGCGCTCCGAGTTTCTCGGTTACGCCCGCCTCCCCGATAGTCCGGTCAAAAACCGCGACCTTCGCGCCCCGTTCCAAAAGAGCTAACGAAAACTGGCGGCCTAGGAGACCTAGCCCCCCGGTAACGACGACAATCTTCTCTTCGATATCGAAAAAATTATCCGCCAACGCGCATCACTCCGAAGAGCACGAACATTCGCCTTCTCACGAATCTCTTTTCACGGGAAAGCTTATCCGTCTTCCCCCAACGTTTTTCCGAGCGCGCGCTCGAACAGATCGCATATTTCACGAACGGCGCCCTGCCCACCGGCGATTTGCGTTTGATAGAGCGCGAGCGCCGCTACTTCCGGATGAGCGTCGCGTACGACCATCGGCAACCCCGCGGCCAAAAGGCAATCCAAGTCGTTGACATCGTTTCCCACGAACGCCACTTGATCCATGGAAAGCCCCAGTTCCCGAACGATCCCTTCCAACGAGGCCCGTTTATCCTTGCACCCCTGAAGGCAGCGAATGCCCAGCTTGCGACTCCGCGCGCTAACGACGGGATTGACCTCGGTGGATATAATCACTGCCTCAATTCCCAATCGTTTCAGCTTCTCA
>JACPFE010000117.1 GCA_016183145.1 Deltaproteobacteria bacterium
AGCCCGCCCACCCCTTGTTGATGCTCACGTGCGATAGTCCCGGCATATGCCGCTCGATTTTTTCCGCGAGCAACTCTTTCACCGTTTCATCCACCGGCGGATCGCCCGGCGCCAGCTCCGTCTGGTCGCAGGGGCACAGAAGCAGACCTTCGCCTTCCGGCCGAAAATAAATATCATGGGTCACGTCCCAGACAAACGGCCAGCTCCGGTCGACCCAGGGGAGCGGCGGCGAGACAAACAGATGGCGGCGGCAGGGACGTAGCGGCAGGGCCGAAGCGCCCGCCATCTTGGCAATCGTGTTCGCCCAGGCGCCGCTCGCGTTGATGACGACTCTTGCCTTAACGGTCTCGCCGTTGACGACGACCGTGAGACCGTCTTCAGCGGTGTCAATCGACTGCACCGCGCTGCCGTAGCGAATTCTTGTTCCCCGCGCCGAAGCCGCCTTGAGATAGCCGGAAAGCAGAGCGTGGATGTCGAGCACGCCGTCGGTGCCGCACCAGGCGGCGCCGTCGAACTCCGCTTCCTTGAGCACCGGCACATGCCGCTTGGCCCGGTCCGCGCTCCACAACTCCATCTCAACGCCGAGACTGCGGCCCAATTCCGCGTCGCGTTGTAACTTCGCCCAGCCCTCACCGCTCCCCAATAGAAGCGAGCCGTTTTGCTTGAACTGCACGGGCTCAGACCAATCAGGCGGCAAATTACGTAGAAACCGCGAACCGTCCCGCGTCAACTCGAGCAACGCGACGTCGGGCACGCACTGGCGAATCATCGCGGCGTTGCGCCCGGAAGAATGAAAGCCGGGGATCGCCTCCTGTTCGAGCAAGAGAATATCGCCCACGCCCCGGCGCGAAAGATGATAGGCGGTGGCCGCGCCGGCGAAACCGGCGCCGATGATGAGGTATTCGTAGGTGTTCACGATGCGCTCACTGGGTCATCCAAGCAGGTTGCTGAAAAAAGATTCGGAATGCTTCGAGAACCTCAGCATGAACGGAAAATTCTCAATGATATCAAAACCACTCCGTTCGTCCTGAGCACCGTCGAAGGACTCCGATAGAGTGTTTCAGCAACCCGCTAGAGATTATTCATAACTTATTCCAGAAATTTCAGCTACACCAGGCTTCCGAGTTTGGGTCCGGGGTTAACGCGAGACTCAAGACCCTAGACGCGAGATGGATATCACGCGAGCAGTTGCATGGTTTGCTTCGATTACAAACTGCGATATAGTCGGCTTGCCATGAGAATTCACCGCTACACGCAATGGGACGGCACGCAGCAGATTCTTTTCCCCACCGCCGACGATCTCCTCAAGCATCTCTCCGACAATCTGCTTGAAGAAGAAGGGGTGCGCCGCTCGCTGCGCGATCTGATGCGACGCGGGTATCGCTCGGAGGATGGCTCGCGCTCGGTCAAGGGCATGCGCGACTTTTTGCGCGAGGCGGACCAGAAGCGCAAGGAGCTGCTGAACAAATATTCGCCGGACTCCTTCAAGCTCACGCCCGAAGAACAAAAAGCTCTGAGCGATAAACTCAGCAGCCTGGCGGAAAAGCTCGAAGCCTACCATGAGCAGATGCGCAATTTCATGGAGCGCATGTCCGGCAAGTACGCCGACCGCATGGATGAGATGAGCCAGAAAATGCAGGAGGCCTACCAGCGCTTTCAAGAATTGCAAAAGCGCTTGCAAAATCAAATCCGCGAGCGGGGCATGCAGGGGCAGCCGAATATGAGCGGTCAGAACCCACAGTCCTTGATGGACATGCTGGACCGCATGAACCAGCTCCTGCAAGACGAAAATTTTCTCAAGAATCTGCCCGCCATGATGGACGCCGCCATCAACAACCTCGAAAACATGTTGGAGAACATGAGCAACATGACCGAGGAACAGCTCCAGCAGCTAAGCGACATGATGAACCAGATGCAGCAGCTCGAACAGCTCATGAACCAGTACCCCTTCCAGGGCTCCCAGCGCATGGGCATGGGCGATGCCGGGCAAATCCTCGGCCAGTTGCGCGGCCTGGAGCGCTTTCTGCGCTGGGGCCAGCGCGGCATGGGCGATCCCTCGGAGCTCGACCTCGAAGAGCTGCGTCAATTCCTCGGCGAGGAGGCCTACGAGCACCTGAAGTATCTCAAGGGCGTCGAGCAGATGCTCGAAGAGGAAGGTTACGTCGTTCGGACCGATCACGGTCTAAAATTAACGCCTAAAGGGATAAGAAAAATCGGCGACAAGGCGTTGCGGGAGATTTTTCAGATGCTCAACAAGAGCCGCTGGGGCAATCACAACACGGCCGCGCGAGGATCTGAGGGGGACCGGCTGGAAGAAACCAAGAAGTATGAATACGGCGACCCGATGAACCTCAACATCACCGAGACGCTGCTGAACGCCCTGGAGAAACGCAAGCAGGGCGAGCCGTTAAAAATCGCGCCTGAGGATTTTTCCGTCCAGCGCGTGGAATATTCCACCGCCGCCGAAACCGTGCTGTGCATCGACGTGAGTTATTCGATGCTGATGAACGACGCCCTGCATGCGGGCAAGAAGGTGGCGCTGGCGCTGCACCGGCTGATCGAGACTAAGTATCCTCAGGACTCGCTGCACCTGGTCGCCTTCCGCTCCAACGCGAAGTTGATCAAGGCCGAAGATCTGCCCAATATCGTGTCGCTAACCTATTTCATGGAGCACGGCACCGATATTAAAGAAGCCTTACGCTTCGCGCGCCAGTTGTTGGGTTCGCACAAGACCACCAACCGCCAGATCATTCTGATTACCGACGGCGAGCCCACCGCGGCGACGCTGGACCGCGGCGGCCGGCTGCACAGCGGCTGGGGCTCGGCGATGCTGCACAGCCGCATCGTTCACGAAACTCTCAAAGAGGTGAAGCGCTGCACCCAGAGTGGCATCAAGATCAACACCTTCATGTTGGGCGCGGACTTTTACCGGCAAGGATTTGTCGACCAGCTCTCCCGGTTGAATACCGGCCGCGTGTTTTACACCTCGCCCGACCAGATCGGCAACTACATCGTCGTCGACTATATCGCCAACAAGCGCAAGCGCGTGCGCGGCTGATCGCGCAACGCATCCCCACCCCAAGCGGCGAA
>JACPFE010000136.1 GCA_016183145.1 Deltaproteobacteria bacterium
GATCTTTCCAGCTCTGAGGATACGCGTGAGGCCGGTATGGCCGGTGAACATGTGGAAGAATTCTTCCTTGAGCATTGCCGTCACGCTCTCGGCCAACGGGGCAAAGGCGGAATGGCTAAGCATGGTTAGCTGATATTTGCCGTCGCGACCGACAAATTCAGTATAGGTGAAAAACTCGAGCCAGTTATTGACCGGCGCATTGAAAGAACCCAGCAGCCGATCGCCTCTGAAGGCCCGGCGTTCCAAGAGCTTCCGCGCCTCGAGTTTGCCCGAATCGCCGAAGTAATTCACCAACAGGTAGCACATCTGCCAACCGTGGCGCATCTCTTCACTGTTGACGCGAACCAACGCCTGTCTGTCGTATTCGGTGGGAGCGGTATCCAGAAGATTCCTCTGCTGCTCAACCGAAGCAAACTCGGTGTCCCCCTGATAAATGATCAGGTTCATGAGAGCATCGCGAATCGATTGATTGGGAATTTGCCCTACGCGTTCCCATTTGCGCTGGCCCTTGAAGTCGCCAAATTCGATTTCAGCGCTGTGCAGATCGCCCAACTTGGTCTCGAAGTTATAATTGCCGAGGAGCGTTGGGTCGTAGCCGATGTCATTTTGCCATTCGCGAAAATATTGGATCCAGTCATCGAAAGTCGAAATCTTTACCATATGAGTTCCTTTTCCAAAGTGATCATGTTCGAACACTCGTTCGAATTTAGCACTCTAGTCCTTCCCCGATCGGAAATCAACTCATCCACAGCTCGCCCGGCTAATGGTACATTTCCATCAATTCGACCATACCTAACTCTCGGACCTGTTCGAAAAGGTATCGTTTGATTTCACCCACCGAATCCATCTGGAGGACAATATGCGCGGTCGCCTTGGCCGCCTGATAGGTAATCGACCGGATCGCCTTTTTGACCACCGGAACGTAGAGGGCCCCCATGCTGTACTCTTCCAGTCCCATTCCCAACAGCAGCAAAGCGAAAAGGGGATCGCCCGCCATCTCGCCGCAGAGTCCGACGCGTTTGCCTTCCCGCTTGCCCGCTTCGATCGTGGACATGAGCGCGGCTAAAACCGCCGGGTGGAGAGGCTCGTAAAGATTAGCGACTCTGCGGTTGCTTCGATCGACGGCCAGTATGTACTGTATGAGATCATTAGTGCCGATGCTCAAGAAATCCACTTCACGAAGAAACCGATCCGCGAGCTGGACTGCGGCGGGAACTTCCACCATCACTCCCAGTTCCATTTGGCGGTCGTGCGGCGTGCCGTCTCGTTGAAGTTCCGCTTTTGCCTCCCCTAAGAGTTCCTTCACCTTCAAGATCTCTTCAAGGCTCGAGACCATGGGCACGAGCAGTCGAACTCGTCCTAAGTCACCGACGCGCAGAATCGCGCGCAGTTGCGTCTTGAAAATCTCTTCGACTTCCAGGGAGATGCGGATGGAGCGCCAGCCCAGGAACGGATTGGGTTCGGCCCCGACACTGCGCATATAGGGCGGATATTTGTCCGCTCCGATATCCAATGTGCGAATCGTCACAGGTTTTCCGGCCATCGCCTCTACCACACGTTTATAGAGAGTGTACTGTTCTTCCTCGCCGGGGAAATCGCGGTGGGCGAGAAAAGGGATCTCAGTGCGGTAGAGACCAATACCTTGGGCGCCGTGAAGATGAGCAAACGCCACGTCGCTTAGAAGTCCGATGTTCGCGTAGAGCGAAACTCGGTGTCCGTCGAGGGTTTCCGCGGGCAGTTCCTTGAGCTCTTCGAGCTCGCGATTGAGATCGAGATAGTCTTTCTCCAGACGGTCATACTCCCGCACCACCTCTTGTTTGGGGTTGACGTAAATGACGCCGGAATTGCCGTCAACGATAAGTAGATCGTTCTGATGCACCGACTCCATCAGGTCTTCGACAGCGACGACGCTGGGAATCTCGAATGACTTGGCCAAGATCGAAGCGTGGGAAGTCACCCCGCCGGTAGACAAAACGATGCCCTTGAAGCGGTCTCCTTCGAGGACGCTCAAATCGGCGGGCGAGAGATCGCCGGCGACGAGCACGGCGTCATCCGGAATATCGAGTCGTTGCCCGGAGACGCCGGAGAGATTTTCTAGCAGCCGCTGCGCGGCGTCTTTGATGTCGGTGGTTCGTTCGCGCAGGTATTCGTCATCGATCTGCGATATCGTTTGCAGGTAGCGCTCGAACACAATCCGAACGGCGTACTCGGCGGTATGGCCTTGTTTGCGAATTTGACTTTCGATCTGTTGGATGATCGCCGGGTCTTCCAGGATGAGCCTGTAGACATCGAAAATGGCGCCCTCTTCTTTCGAGATCAGGCTGCTCATGCGGTCCTTAATGACATTGATATGCTCGAGGCCACGCTCCACGGCGGCTCGGAAGCGCTCCATCTCGCGCTCCGGGTTTTTCGTTTTCTTTTTCGGAATCGAGTTCAAATCCATGCGCGGTTTCATCACATAGGCATGCCCACGGCCAAATCCCGGCGCCGCCGCCAGCCCGGTCAAGCGCCCGCGCCACCGCTGACGGGCCTTCGCGGCCTTCTCCTTGCGCCTACCCTCATAGGAGCGCAGTCTGCGCATGGCCTCATCCATGCGCTTCTGCAGTTCCGTGCGTTCCTGTTCTTTGCTCTTTAGGGAGTCGGCCAGACGCGCCTGGACGATGATGCTGGCCGCTTGCCCAGAGATCGTCGTCAGCAGCCGAATTTCGTCGCGGGAGAACTCACGGCGGCGGGAGGTTTGCACGACCAGGACCCCCAGAGGAAGCTTTTTTTCGATGAGCGGTACGCCGAGAAAGGAATGAAAATGCTCCTCGTGGGTTTCCGGGAAATATTTGTAGCGCGGGTGAGCCATGGCATCGACCACGTTGACCGGCTTCATGCGCTCGATGACCAAGCCCGTCAGACCTTCGCCGATCGCCATGGAGACTTTGCCGACAGATTCCCGGTCCAATCCCATGGTCGCGCAGAGAGTCAGACGCCGCTTCTGCTGGTCGAGAATATAAATGGAACAAACCTCGGTTTGCATCCGGTCGGCGACGATGGCGACGATGCGATCCAATGTCTCCTGCAGGTCGTGGGAATGGCTGATCAGCGCGCTGATATCTTCGAGGATCGTCAGATGGGGATGCTCTTGGGGGATGATTTTTCTCGTTTTAGCCATAGTCTTAGGTCAAGTCTAAATGGAGCTTTCTTTTAAACACAAAATCCAGAAATTGGCCAACGAGGACCGAGGACGACTTACTGGACGACCGGGCGCCATGCGGCTCGGCGCCGGGCCGTGCGTTGTTCAGCAAACCGCCCCGGGATCTCTTGGCCGCAGGGACAGTGATTGCCCTCGATACGGTACTCGATGATGTCGTGCCATGATCGCCGGATGAGAGCGCGATGACAGGCTGGGCAGAACGTTGTCTGGCCTTCATCGTCGAACACGTTGCCCACGTAGCAGTATTTGATTCCAGCCGATAGCGCGATCCCGCGAGCCCGACTGAGCGTCGCCGCGGGGGTTTTAGGCTTGTCCATCAACTTGAAATCGGGATGAAAGGCGGTGAAGTGGAGCGGCACGGAGTCGCCCAAATTCTCGACGACCCAATGACAGAGCCGCTTGGTTTCGTCCGGATCGTCGTTTTCGCCGGGAATCATCAAATTGGTAATCTCGAACCAGATGTCTGTTTCGTGCTTCAGCCAGCGAAGCGTGTCGAGCACCGGATCGAGATGGGAAAAAGTCAATTTATGGTAGAAACGCTCGCTGAAAGCTTTTAAATCGACGTTGGCGGCGTCGATGTAGCGATAGACATCCGGGCGCGCTTCGGGAGTGATGTAACCGGCAGTGACCATGACGCTCTTGAGGCCGCGCTCCCGGGCGATGCGCGAGATGTCGATGACGAACTCGCCCCAGATGACCGGATCGTTGTAGGTGAACGCGATGCTGGGCACGCGGTTGCGAACTGCCAACTCGACGACTTGCTCCGGAGTCGCGCGGAGACTCTGGGCTTCATCGAGCTTGGCCTTGCTGATGCTCCAGTTCTGGCAAAAGCGGCAGCCGAGATTGCAGCCGGCGGTGCCGAAACTCAAAATCTCGCTGCCGGGTAGAAAATGGTTCAGCGGCTTCTTTTCGATGGGATCGATGGCAAAGCCGGTGGAGGTTCCATAGCCGAGCGAATAGAGTTTGCCGCCGATGTTTTTTCGGATGTAGCAAAAGCCGGGCTGGCCGTCGCCCATCCGACAAAAGCGCGGGCAGAGCGTGCAAAGAACCCGGCCGTCTTGCTCAAGCCGCCACCAGCTTGCTTCCTTCATAAAAAAAATATCCCGCTTTTTGGTCGCCGCCGCAAGGGGTGGAAGCTTTTGCCGGTGCCGTCTCAAGAGGCGGTTCTGGTTTCGCTTCGGGGGTAGGTCTTCAAGCTGTGCGTGGTGCCCGTGCGCGCCATCATTTCAGCGGTTTGAATGCTAGTTGCCAAAGCATCGAGGACCGGCACGCCAAGTTCCCTGCTGAACTCTGCCGCTGAATACTGCACCGGCACCATGGTCACGCCCATCGGCACGATGATTTCGGCGTCGTCCCCTTCAACGAGATCCCGCGACATTTGCAGAAAACGCTCGCGCATGGCTGCGCGATTTTGCATACTATCGAGCAGAGGAATTTCGATGGCACGGATGCCGGCGATGAAATCCAAAACCCGCCAGGCGTGAAAATTCTTGCGCATATAGGGAATACTCGTGGTCTCATAAGCAACCACGCCGAGACGGTTGCTCAGTTGGGCGCCCAGATGCATGACCGATTGGCCGGCGCCGACCACTGGAATACGGACTAAATTTCGCGCCAGTTCGACCCCGGCGTCCAGTGTGCCGAAGGGCACCACGGCATCGAATCCATCGGTTTCCGCCCTTTGGGCGATCTCCGCCACCAGCGGACCGGCGGTGAGCGCGTTGATTTGCGCGTTGGCGCGGACGAAAAACGTCGCCTTGATCACGCCGAAGCCGATCTCGGTTCCCGGCGACGCGCACTTGAGCACCGCCGCTCTGCGTCGCTCCCGCTCTTCGGGCGGGTATTCGCCCATCACGACCATGATTTTCACGAAGGCCTCCTCCTCAGCCGGGCCGTTAGTTGGGATGGTTCCCGGCATGGCTCAAGATCGTTCCGATCATAGCACAGCGCGAGTTGCACGTGCAGTGCGGCGCCTGCCCAGAAAGAAAATTGCGTCGAGCCCGTTGAAGAACTAACTCGAGTTAGAGTGAAGGAGTTTTTGGCGTAATGGGTTACTGGGCTCGCGCTTTTTCCGCGAAGGTCCAATCTCGCACCGTCTGGGGTTTGACGCTGATTTTTTCCTTGGCGCGAAAGGTGCCGACGGCGATCCATTCCTCGACGACGGAATCGGGCACGGTCAAGTCGGGGTTATACTGATCGCGATAGATCGTGTAAAACCGTTCGGCGGCGGCGCGGTCGATGTTTAACAATTTTTCCAGAAGCCCGATGCCGACCTCGCGCTGGCTTTGGAGAAACAGGATCGCGGTGCGCTGCCCTCTGAGCATGCGCACGATCTCGTCCGGCTCCTTGTCGATTTTTCTCTGCGCCGTACTCAAGCCGACGATTGGAATTCTGACGAACTCGGCCACCTCGCGCACAGACAGCAGCGTCTTAAAGCCTCTCTGTTCGGCGCGGTATTCGAACGGACTATTGACGACCGTCGCGTCGACCGAGCCGCCGATGAGCGCGGCAAAACGAGCATCGGGGCTACCGGCGACGGCGAGTAGCGTCACGTCTTTGTTCGGATCGAGACCGTTGCGGCTTAGCAGTTGGTAAATCGCAAAGTCCGCCGAGCTGCCGAAGGTGTTGATGGCGATTCGTTTGCCCTTAAGCGCCTTGACGCTGTCGATGTCGGGCCGCGAGATGATCGCGTAGCCGCTGGCCTTGGCGGTAGCGCCGACGATCTTGACCGGCAGTCCGCGCGTCGCCGCGCCGGCGATGAACGGCAGGATGGTGACGTAGTCGAGCTCATTGGCGAGCAGCGCGCTGAGCATGAGGTTGGTGCCCTGGAATTGAATGTAGCGAACGCGCAGCCCCTCCTTTTCAAAAATTCCCCTTTCGAATGCGATCCGATCCGGCAGCGCGGTCCAGGCCGAGCCGCCGGTCCAGCCGACATTGATAATCTTGGGCTCGGCGGCGACAGCGAAGGAAGTCCAAGGGACAATGAGCAAGATTATCAGGCGAAAGCAAGTGCGATGGAGTCTTGGCTTCATGAAAAGGCTAGGGGGTCGGGAGTCTTGACTTCAAAGACTCCCGACCCCTTTCTCCCCCTGTTAACCCGCCGCCGCAACTTTCTTGGTGGTCACACCGCTCAGATGCCTATTAAAAAAGTCCAGAGTCCGAGCCCAGGAAGTCTTGTCGTGATCCGGTTTGTAACCTTTCCAGCCACTGTGGTTAAAGCCGTGGGGCGCGTCGGCGTAAAAAAAGAATTCATGCTCTTTCCGCAATCGCGTCAGCTCGGCGTCCAGGGTGCGCATCTCGTCCGGCGGCGGGTTTTTGTCCAACTCGCCGAAGTGGCCCTGAATGGGACATGACACATCGGCCGCCAACTCCGACGGGGCGGGGCGGTCATTGCCCCATTGCGAGTAGACGCCGCCGCCGTAGAAATCGACGGCCGCTTTGAAGGACTTGCTCGCCACGGCCATCAGAAACGCTACCCGCCCGCCCATGCAAAAGCCGACGATTCCCAAACGCGACGCATCGACGGTGGCGCAGCCGCGCAGGAAAAGGATCGTTGCGTTAATGTCGTTGATCACGTTGGTGTCGCGGCGAAAGTTCTTGATATTCGCCGTCTCCTCTGGAGTATTCGGTTCACCTTCGCGGTGATAGAGCTGGGGCGCGATGGCGACGTAGCCCGCCTCGGCAACCCGCCGGGTCATTTCCTGCGTAAATGAGCGCACGCCGTCTTGATTTTGGATGACGACGATGGCCGGAAACGGGCCCGGGCCCTCCGGCTGGGCGAGGTAGAGCCCCATCGGGCTGTTATCGACCGTGACTTTTTCCCAAGATGTGTTCATCAAAGACCTCCGGAAGCTTTAAGACGTTGCCACTGCATTCATATTGCGCATCGCATGGGCATGTCAACCGGAAAAGGTATTTGCCGGCGAGGGATACAAATTATCTTCGGCTGTTGCTATATATGTACTACCATGCGTGAAAGTTTTCGCAGCTTGCGCAAGTTTTCTGGCGGTGTTCCCTTATGGGTACGCCACCCGACAAAATACTTACTCACCACGAAGATCACGAAGGATTCGGATTTTTATTCTTCTAAACTTCGTGCTCTTCGTGTCCTTCGTGGTGAAATCCGTTTTTCCTTCTTTGGTTGCGGCTTTGGCGCACTAGGTTAAACGCCGTTGCCGTAAGGTTGGTCACGGCGATTGTAAATTTCGATGAATCTCTTCATCAAGCTAACTCCCGCGACGTGGCGTAATTTTTTCCTGGCGGCATGCGTCATCGTCGCGTGGCTGGGGAGAGCCGCTTCCGAGCCAACGGCCTCCGCTCCGGCCATCCACCGTTCGGCGAAATCCTTCGATGTCGCCTTCAAAGAATTTACGCTTAAAAACGGCTTGCGCGTCATTCTCGCCGAGGATCACAGCGCGCCGACCTATTCGATCTGCGTCACCTACAACGTCGGCTCGCGCGACGAGCGGCCGGGGCGCACCGGCTTTGCCCATCTCTTCGAGCATATGTTGTTCCAGGGCTCCGCCAACGTCGGCAAGGGCGAGCATTTCATCTTGGTGCAAAACAACGGCGGCAGCGCCAACGGCACCACCAGCGCCGAGCGCACCAACTATTTCGAGACCCTGCCGGCGAACCAGTTGGAGCTGGGGATTTTTCTCGAGGCCGACCGCATGCGCTCGCCGAGCATCACCCAGGCCAATTTCGATAACCAGCGACTAACGGTGCAAGAAGAACGGCGGCAAAGCTACGACAACCGCCCCTATGGGCGAACCTATGAAACGGTCATCGAAACCGCCTACGACAACTTCGCTTACAAACATTCCACCATCGGCTCCATGAACGACTTGAACGCGGCAACCGTGGAGGACGCCGCCGCGTTTTTTCGTAGCTACTATGCGCCGAACAACGCGGTGTTGTCGTTGGTGGGCGATTTTAAGAGCGAAGCCGCCCTCGCCTTGATCAAAAAATATTTCGAGGATATTCCCGCCCAGCCACCGCCGCCGGTGCCCGATGTCAGCGAGCCCGTACAAAAGGGCGAGCGGCGGCGCACCATCGAAGATGCCTTCGCCCAGGCGCCGCGCATCGATATCGTTTACAAAATTCCGCCCGGCAACACGGCGGATTGGTACGCGCTCGCCATGCTGGGCCAGGTGTTGTCGAGCGGCGTATCGTCGCGGTTGTACCAAAAGTTAATAAAGGAGAAGGAGCTGGCGTTGAGCGTTTCTGCGGGACCCGACGAGCGGCGCGGGCCGTCGCTGTTTTGGTTTACCATCAACGCCCGGCCGGGGACCGATCTGGCGGCGCTGGAGAAGCTCTTGTACGAAGAGATCGCCCGTTTGCAAGACGAGCCGGTGGCGGATTCAGAGCTCGACAAGGTGGGCATGCAGCTCAAGCGGCGGCGCGCCCAGCAACTCTACAGCAGCCGCGCGCGCGCCAACACCCTCGG
This sequence comes from Deltaproteobacteria bacterium, assembly GCA_016183145.1. Lineage (GTDB taxonomy): Bacteria > Desulfobacterota > Binatia > UBA9968 > UBA9968 > JACPFE01. Next base: position 8,649 of record JACPFE010000136.1, read on the forward strand.
TCACTACGCCGTCTATTACGACGATCCGCAGTTGATCAATTCGGTCTGGCGAAAATATGAACAGGTCACCAAAGCCGATTTGCAGCGGGCGGCGCGCGTTTATTTTACCGACAGCAACCGCACCGTTATCACCACCCTGCCGAAACCTGGGCCGGGGCGGCAGCGGGGAGAATTAAAGACGCGATGATGATGCGATCGGCAGTACTCGGCGGACTCGAACGATGGCTATACCGGTTGGTTTTCTTAACCTTGGTTGCTATGCCATGCGCTCGCCTCGCCGCGCAGGAATCGGCAGAGATTCCGGCGAGCAAAGTCGAGCGCAGGAATAAGGCGCCGGCGGCGCGAGAAATGCTCCGGGTGAAAATCCCCAAGCCCACCGAAGCCAAGTTGAAAAATGGGCTGACCGTGCTGATCCTGGAAGACCACCGTTCGCCCTCGGTCACCGTCCAACTGCACATCGGCGGCGCCGGCGCGCTGTTCGAGCCGGCGGCGCTGGCCGGTCTGGCGAGCACGGCCGCGCAGATGCTGCGCGAGGGCACCCGGTCGCGCACGAGCATTCAAATCGCCGAGGAAGTCGATCGTCTCGGCGCGAACTTGGGAGCGGGCTCCTCCTTTGGCTCGCCGGATGCCGTGCTCAGCGCCTCGGGCTTGAGCGACAACTTTGATGCCTGGTTTGGTTTGGCCGTCGAGATTTTGCTCAATCCCAGTTTTCCCGTCGATGAGCTGGAAAAGCTCAAACAGCGCCAGCGGGCGCAGTTGCGCCAGCAGCGCGCCGCCGCCAATTTTCTCGTCAACGAGCGCTTCAGCCGGGCGGTGTACGGCGAGCATCCCGCCGCTACGGTTTCCGCCACGCCGGAGTCCATCGACGCGATCACCCGGGAAGCGCTGGTCGGGTGGCATCGGGAGCGTTACCGGCCGCAGAACGCGATCCTCGGCATCGCCGGCGATGTTCGCGCTACCAACATCATCGGGAAGTTGCAAAAGTGGCTGGCGGGTTGGCAAAAAAGCGATCTCAAGGAAATCTGGCCGCGCGCTCCGGTCGCCACCGCGGCGCGCAAGATTTTTCTCGTCGACCGGCCCGGCTCGGTGCAGACGACCGTGGCGCTGGGCAATATCGCCATCGATCGGCGCAGCCCGGACTACCTGGCGATGACGGTGATGAACCATATGATCGGCGGTGGCGCTGCGGGACGGCTGTTTTTGAATCTCCGGGAGGAGAAGGGCTACACCTACGGCGTCTACAGTCACTTCACTGCGCTGCGTTATCCTGGGCCTTGGCAAGCGGGGGGTAACATGCGCACGGAAGTCACGGCCGGCGCGCTGGTGGAATTTTTCAACGAGATCCGGCGCATTCGCGAGGAAAAAGTTCCGGCGGCTGAATTGGCGGCGAGCAAGCGGGCGATTGCGGCCCGATTCGCGCTGTCTCTGGAACAGCCCGCGGCGATTCTCGGTCTGGCGATTGCGCGCAAGCAGTATGACCTGGCCGCCGACTATTGGGATAGTTATCCGGCGAAAATCATGGCGGTGAGCGCCGATGAGGTGCGGCGGGTGGCGCGCAAGTATCTTGACCCGGATGCCATGCAGTTGGTCGCCGTCGGCGACGCGGGTAAAATCAAAGGCGTACTGGCGCAATACGGCGCCGTCGAAGTCTACGACGCGGCGGGGCACCCCGTTCGCATTGAAGCGCAACCGAATTAACGGAGGAATCTTCGCCGATGGCTGCGGCAGAAAAAACTTTGGAGTCCAGCGGTGCGCTCGCCGGTTTGCGCGTGCTCGATCTCACGGGACGCAAGGGCGGCTATTGCGGCTACTTGCTCGCCAACCTGGGCGCCGAGGTGATTCTCATCGAGGCGCCGGGCGGCGACGCGCTGCGGCGCGAGGGGCCATTCAAAGACGACCGGCCCCATGCCGAAGCGAGTATTTCCTTTGCCGCCTATCACACCAATAAGCATGGCATCGTTCTGAATATCGACACCGAAGAGGGACGAGCAACATTGCGCGACCTCGCGCGCAACGCCAATGTATTGATCGAAGATAAGCCCGTCGGGTTTCTCGATCGCCTTGGCTTGGGTTACGAATCCCTCAAAGAATTCAATCCCGCGCTGGTGATGACGTCGATCTCCGGTTTCGGCATGACCGGCCCGTACCGCGATTTTAAGGCGCCGAACATCGTCGCCTTCGCCATGGGCGGGTTGATGAATCTCTGCGGCCATTCGGGGCGCGCGCCCCTCATGGGTCCATGCGATATCGCGTATCACTTGGGCTCCGTGCACGCTGCCTTAGGCACACTGATCGCGCTTTACAACCGGCGCGAAACCGGGCGTGGCGACCACATTGATGTGTCGCTCCAAGATGTTCTGGCCGCCGACCCGTTCTTGCGCATCATCACGCGCTATAGCGTCACAGGTGAAATTCTCGAGCGCACCGGCCATAGCCAGGCGACCACGGTCGCCGAGACGTATAAATGCTCGGACGGTTACGCGCGCATCTTTTGCAACCAGCCGGATCATTGGAAGCGTCTGGTCGCGTGGCTGGGCAATCCGCCCGAGCTGATGGACCCGAAGTACGAAAACGTGCAGAACCGTTTTCCCTTGCGTCCCGTGCTCGACCGGATCATCGAAGCGCGCACGTCCGGTTATACGACGACGGGATTCTTCGAAGAATTCCAGGCGGCACGGCTGGCGGCGTCGCCGATCAACTCGCCTAGCTCTTTTCTAGCTGACGCGCAGACGCAGCATCGCCAGTATCTGGTCGAAGTCGATCACGCTCATCTGGGCCGGCATCGCTTCCCTGGCGATCCTTATAAGTTTTCCGAGGGCCCTTGCCGCGTCGCGCGGGGCGCGCCGCTGTTGGGCGAGCATCAAGCGATGATCACGGAAGATTTTTCACATCCATTGCCGTGGCCGGCCGAGTTGGGCAAGGGCCCGCGCAATCCCAGAGCGTTGTCCTTCGCCGGCGTGCGCGTGATCAGCTTTCCCACCGGCATTGTCGGCCCGGCGCTGTCGGCTCTCCTCGCCGAGCATGGCGCGGAAGTGATTTCCATCGAAGCGAGCCGGGGGCTGCGCAGTCCGCAGCGGGGCCAACGGTTTCAAGTCGCCTCCGATCTCGAAGCCAACCGCAACAAGAAGCGCGTGGCCATTAACATGAAGCACCCCGAAGGCTTGGGGCTCGCCAAACGGTTGATCGCCATCTCCGACGTCGTAGCGGAAAATTACAGCGCGCGGGTGATGGCGAGCTGGGGTCTCGACTATCCGCGCGTGCGCGAGGTGCGCGCCGATATCATCATGGCAAGTCTCCAAGCCTTCGGCCAGACCGGACCGCGGCGCGACTTCGTCAGCTTCGGGCCAATCCTCATGGCCTTTTCCGGCATGACTTATCTCTGGCGCGACCCTGAGATCGAAAAGCCCGGCGCTGCTTGCCAGACCGCCTTTCCCGACTATATCGCGCCGTCCTACGGCGCGGTCGCGATTTTAGCCGCGCTGCACTATCGCGCGCGCACGGGCAAAGGGCAGTATATCGACATCTCGCAGGCGGAAACCGCCGCGTCGATGATCGGCCCGGCCTATCTCGAATACTTAATTAACGGCCGCGAGCCGGAGCCGCAAGGAAATTTCAGTCCCTCCGCTGCGCCCCACGGCTGTTATCGGTGTAAAGGCGATGACCGTTGGTGTGTTATTTCTGTTGAAGCGCAGGAAGAGTGGATTCGCTTCTGCGAGATCGCCGGTCACCGGGAGTGGGCCGCCGATCCGCGTTTCGCCGATCTTGCCGCGCGCGTCGCCAATCGGAATGCACTGGATGTATTGGTTGAATCCTGGACGGCGCAGCAGACGTCCCATCAGGTGATGATGATCTTGCAGCGCGATGGCATCGCCGCCGGAGTCGTACAGACGGCGGAAGACCTCTACCGCGACCCGCACCTGCGCGAGCGCGGTTTTTCCCGCGAGGTCTTGCGCCCGCAGGTGGGCTGGGTAACGAGTGTGGGCCCGTCGGTGCGGCTCACTGAATCGGATTTCACGCCGAAGGACGAAGCGCATTCCGCGGGTGAGGATAACGAGGCGGTGTTCGGCGAGCTGTTGGGACTATCGAGTGCTCAGATCAAGGAACTGACGGAACGAGAGGTATTACGGTGATAGATGGTTTACCAGTGGCGAGTGGATATAATACATCTGTTAGCCCGGGCCAAGCACGATAGCGTAGGGGGGAACCCTACCGATGCGCGAGAAAATCTGCCGCGCAGCGGGTGAAGTGTCGCGTTGAACGCGTTGTCATAGGCCAGTCCGGTAGGATGGGTGGAGCGAAGCGATACCCATCAAACGGTAAATTCAGTGACACGCTGATACGTGGCGATGAGTATCGGCGCACGGCGCTTCGACCCATCCCACTTTCCACATGCTTCCCTCGGCTCTTGGTCAATCGGCGAATAAAAAAATGAGCGGTGCCACAATGAGATCGGCGCTCCTGATTACAGGATTTTTATTCCTTTCGGAGTTGTCCTGACGCCCTGGGATCAAAATCTCTTCCCAGTATTTGGACCCGTGGCCACCGCTCAGGAGGATTCTTGACGCCTGGACCGCATGAAGTCAAGGCCGGTCTCCGCCTTCGGCTATTGTGGCTTCACGTAAGCGCGCTCGATCATTGCCAGCGCCTGAAAAGCAAATTGCTATCATTTATCGCAGCGGCTTCACCAGTTGCCCATCCCCCAGCTTGCCGGTGATTTTGCCGTCCTGCATCACCGTCTTACCCCGCAGAATGGTCCGTATCGGCACGCCTTTGACTTTGCGGCCATGATACGGCGTCCAGCCGACTCTGGTGTAGGTGGTCTCGTTGGTAATGACTTCCTCTTTGTTCATGTCGATGATCACGAGATCGGCGTCGGAGCCGGGCTGGATGACGCCTTTGCGTGGATAGACGTTGAAGATTTTTGCCGCGTTGTAGGAAGAGATTCTGACCAGGGTGTCGAGGGACAGTTTCCCTTGATTCACTGCGTCAAGAAATAAGCTCAGATAGTCTTGGATCTGCGGCTCGCCGCCGGGACAACTCCACATATCCTTCCAGCCCTTTTCTTTTTCATCTTTAGTGTGCGGCGCGTGATCCGTGCCGATCACGTCGATGGTACCGTCGTTGATCGCTTGCCAGAGCGCGTCCACATGGGCCGGCGGCACCCAGAATCCCAGGCAATAGGGTCCCAGCTTCTCAACGTTCTCCCAGGTGCCCAAAAACATCGCCCAGGGATTGACCTCGCAGCTACATGGCCTGCCCTCATTCTTGGCGCGGCGCAACATCGCCAGCCCTTCCGGCGTGCTCATGTGGAGAATGTGAAGCTTGGAGCCGAGCGCCTTCTGCATGCGGAACAGCGTGCTCATGGCGGTGTCCCAGATGATGCCGTCGAATTCCCGGTAAGCCTTCGCATAGGCCTGAGGGCTGCGGTCCTCGCGCTTCCAGTAGCGTCCTTCGATCTCGTCCATCAGATCCTGATCGTGCGGATGCACCATCAAGGGCAAACCGGTTTGCCCGACGGTCTCAAAGCACTTGAAAAGCTCGCCGTTGTTGTTGATCCCGATGCCCGGCATATGGGGATAATCGCGCCCGGTGTCCTTGACCATGAAAATCTTAAAGGCCAGCGGTCCTTCCTTGGCGAGGCTCGGGATCTCTTCGGGCACGGTGCCGGAGGGATTGTGGTTAAAGTCGACGATGGCGTTTTTCTTGTGATGCTCGATCAAGGCGCGATAACGTTCGACGGTGGTTGTCGGAGGATTAACGTTGGGCATGCCAATGGAAAATGTCACGCCTCCCGCCGCTGCGGCCATCGTCGCCGTGGTGATATCTTCTTTGTGCGTAAATCCCGGATCGCGATGATGGGTGTGCGTGTCGATGAGACCGGGGATGATTTTCTTTCCTTTGGCGTCGATGACCGCATCAGCCGAATCCGGCAAAACCGGCGGCTTACCGAGTGCGATGATCCTGCCGCCGCTTACCGCAAGGTCCGCTTCGACGAATCCGCCCGGTGTCCAGACTTCGCCGTTCTTCAATAGCAATTCAACTTTCTCCATGGCCCCACGGTCCTCCTTCACCTCGTGTCTAAAAAAGGTTTATATGACCGGCAATTACCACTGTCAACTCCGCTTGACTCAGCCGGGGGAATTTGAAACTATTGCCTCCGCTCTCGTCTAAGACACAGAAGGTTACCAAAAAAAGGAGGAACGATCACATGTTAAGGAAAGCATATCTCTTTGCGGCGTTTTTCGCGCTGGCTCTATTGAGCGCGGTTCCGGCAAACAGCCAGAGCGCCAAAATGATCGAGGCGGCAAAAAAAGAAGGGAAAGCCGTCATTTACGGTTCTCTGGAATCGGGGACGTTCGACACGATCGTCAAGGCCTATCGAAAAAAGACCGGCCTTGATGTCGATTACTGGCGGGCCTCGGCAACCAAGGTCATGGATCGAGCGCTCAGCGAATATCGCGCCGGCAAACCGCTCTTCGACATCATTCTGACCAACGATAATCCGATGCAGATCATGCAAAAGGAGGGGATCTTCGCCAAATATGAATCCCCCACAGCGAAGGATTATCCTCAAGACGCCATTGACCCGAACCTTGGCGCACGATATCGCAATGTCATCATTGGCGTGGTTTACAATAAGAGCGTCATTAAGCCCGCAGACGCCCCAAAGTCGCTCGAAGACCTCTTAAAACCCCAATACCGGGGCAAACTGGTGATGCCAGATCCGACGCAGCACACCACGACGACGCAGTGGGTGGCCAGCTTGTGGAAGGTCATGGGCCAAGAAAAAGCGGACAAGTATATCCGCGACCTGGCGGCGACCAAACCGATTTTGGTTGAATCTTTATTGCCAGCCGCTAAACGCGTCACCACCGGCGAAACGCCGATCGCAATTACCTACGTCAAATATGCTTACGTCTACGGCCGCGAGGGCGCGCCCTTAGATTACGTCCGCCTCGGTAAAATGATGGGGGACGGCCACTATCTTACGCTTAGCAACAAGGCGCCCCACGCCAGCGCGGGGAAAGCGTTCATCGACTATTTCCTCGCCCAGGAAAGTATGAAGCTCTTGGCGCAAGAAGGAGAGTTCGTCAATCTCAAGGGGGTCTATCCGCCTTTGCCGGACGCGGACAAAATCCAATTCGTCGAAATGGTGGATCTCGACAAAAAGGGGTTTGCCGCCAAGAAGAAAGAGTACCAAGCGATTTTCTTAAAGTAAGGTTGCTTACTTGAACGGTAAAGAATTAACCCTTGGGCACACGATTCCCGCCTCCTCGGCTTTTTACCGGGTCAGGCATTTCCTCAGCACCCCGGTCAACTGGGTTTTTCTCGGGGTGGCGGGAATCCTTGCCTTCCTCAGTCTTTATCCGACGACTTTTTTGATTTACGGCAGCTTTACCGATTCTCCACTCGGCGTTCCCGGACAATTTACCTTTCAGAACTATGTGCGGGCCTATTCAGACCCGTCGGCCTATCCTCTCGTTCTCAACTCGTTTATCTTTGGCATCGGCTCGGCGGGTCTTTCGGTGGTCCTGGCCTCGGCTTTAGCCTGGATCACGATTCGCACCAACGCGCCGTATCGGCGGCTATTCGAGCTAACGGCGATCGTTCCAAACATCCTGCCGCCGATTCTCATTTCCATTTCCTGGGTGATGTTGCTCAATCCAAACAACGGGCTCATCAACGTCACGTTGGTCAAACTGTTCGGCTTGGAAAAAGGTCCGTTCAACATCTACTCCATCCCCGGATTGATTTTCGTCGAAGGATTGATCCTCACGCCCTTGGCCTTTTTGATCATCTCCGCGGCCCTCAAGGGCATGGATCCATCCTTGGAAGAGTCCGCGAAAACTCTGGGTTCCAGCGAGTTTGGTGTTGCCAGACGCATCACCTTTCCGTTAATGAGGCCGGCGATCTTGGCGGCGGCGACCTTGAATTTCGTGCGCGCGATCGAGAGCTTCGACACGCCTGCCATCATCGCATTACCCGCTAGAATTGAAGTCTTCACGACAAAGATATGGCGCGAGGCGCTGGGCTCGTTTCCCACCAATCACAATTTAGCCGCCGCCTATGGGATCGGAATTCTCTTGATCGCTCTCCTTTTCGTTTATCTCTATCGCCGTTTCACCTCCCAGGTGGAAAGCTTTTCGACCGTTACGGGCAAGGCCTTTAAACCCCACCAAATCGATCTGGGGCCGTGGAAATATTTGGCATCCACGAGCGCGTTGATTTTGCTGATCATGATGGTTTTGCTCCCTATCATGGTTCTCATGTTGATTTCCTTCCTACCCTATTACCACGTGCCGACTTGGGAGACCTGGCAGAACGTCACGGTAAAACACTTTAAAACAGTCTTCGAGAACGAACGGGTTTACAAGGCATTCGGCAATAGCCTTTTTCTTGCCCTCGGCGGCGCTACGGTCTGCATGCTGCTGGCGGCGCTCACGTCATATCTGACGGTTAGAACGAAAATCGCCGGGCGAGGCTTTCTGGAAGGCCTCGTGTTCATTCCGTGGGCGTTCCCGGGCACCGCGTTGGCTTTGGGTTTGCTGTGGGCCTATGTGAACTTTCCTATACCCATTTACGCCACCATCTGGATCATCATGATCGCTTACGTCACCCGTTTCATACCCTATGGCCTGCGCGCGGTGAGCAGCACCATTATTCAGATTCACAAGGAATTGGAAGAAGCGTCGGTGGTTTGCGGTGCCGGGTTTTTCGCCACCTTCCGGCGCGTCCTCATTCCGCTCATGAGGCCCGGAGTCATAGCCGGCTGGATCATTTTAGTAACCATCTTCATGCGCGAATTCAGCGCGTCGATTTTCCTATACAGTCCGGGATCCGAACCCTTGGGCCCATTGATTTATTTCTTCTACCTCGACGGCTGGTACGGCCCCATGGCCGCCCTCGGGCTGATCATTTCTATCATTTGCATCATTCTGATCGCCATCGCGCAGCGTTTCTCGCGCTGGGAATCGAAGTAACCGAGGATGGAGGATAGAAGATCGAGGATGGACGCGATCCTCAATCCTCCATCTTCCATCCTCGACCCGGAGACCAGGAAGGAGGAGTCGTGGAAAAATTATTTCTAACCCTGGGCTGCGGCGACTACGACCGGACCCACGCGCTGCAGACGGGCGCCGTCGAAGCGGAAGGTATCAAGCTTAACTACATTCCCCTTCAGTCGGAAGAAGTGTTTTGGCGCATGGGCCATCACCGGGAGTTCGACGCCTCGGAAATGTCGCTGTCGAACCACATCACCATGGTCAGCAGGGGAAGCTCGCCCTTTGTCGGTGTGCCGGTTTTCCCTTCACGGTATTTCAGGCATTCATCGATTTTCTTTAACGTCGCTTCGGGAATCAAAGAGCCGAAGGATTTCAAGGGGAAAAAAATCGGGACTCCGGAGTACGCCATGACGGCCGCCGTCTGGATCCGGGGCATGCTCAACGACGAATTCGGCGTGAGAACCCAGGACGTCAAGTGGTTCATCGGCGGGCAGGAAGACCCCGGCCGCAAAGAGCGCATCCAGCTTCAACTGCCGCCGGAAATTCAAGTGCAATCGATTCCCGAGGACAAAACACTCAACGGGATGTTGGAGAGCGGGGAACTCGACGGCCTGATTTCAGCTCGCATCCCCTCATGCCTCGCCAAAGGCTCCCCGAAGGTCCAGCGTCTGTTTCCCAATTACAAAGACGTTGAGATCGACTACTACAAACGCACCAAGATTTTCCCGATCATGCATGTTCTAGTGATCCGCCGGGAAGTCTACGAGCGAAACCCATGGGTGGCGCGCAGCCTCTACAAAGCCTTCTGTGAGGCCAAAGAGCGCGCCTTTCAGACCATGCACATTTCCAATTCCCATGCCTACATGATGCCGTGGCTTTCCTGGGAAAGAGAGCAGCTCAAGGAAATCTTCGGCCCCGACTGGTGGCCCTACGGCATCGAGCCGAACCGCCACGTGATCGAAACCTTGATCCGCTACATGGGAGAGCAGGGCTTGTTGGCAAAACCGGTGAACGTAGAAGACCTCTTCGCTCCGAGCGTCATCGGGGAGTTCAAGCTGTAGGAACTGATGATGGAAGATCGAAGATGGAGGATCGATCCGAGCTCCATCTTCCATCCTCTATCCTCCATCCTCATGCCTTTAGACCGAAACATCGAAGCCTTTATCCGCTCCGCCCGCGTTGCCCATCTGGCGACCGCGGATAAGCATCGACAACCGCACGTCGTCCCCATCTGCTTCGTCTTCGACGGCAAGAACTTCTATTCTCCCATCGACGATAAACCCAAGCGCGTCGCCCCGCGCCAGTTAAAGCGGCTGAGAAACATTCGCGAGAACCCGCGCGTCGCTTTGGTGATCGACCGCTACGCCGAGGACTGGCGGCGCCTCGCCTACGTCCTTATTCGCGGCAGCGCGAAGATTCTCACCAAAGGCAAGCTCCACGCCCAAGCCGTTCGACGCTTGCGCCGGAAATACCGCCAGTATCACCGGATGGCCATCGACCAGCGCCCGCTGATCGTCATCACTACCTTGCGTATCACCGCGTGGGGAAATTTCTGATCCCTGGTTGGTTTTTATTTTTGGTTATTCCGGGTTTCCTGTTAAGAAGAATTCACCACAGAGGCACAGGTCATGAGAAAAAATTCAAAAACGATGAAAATGCCAAAATCGGCCTCAATGAAATCAAATAGTTGCAAGTGCTGATTTTTGCGAAAATCGATTTTTTCTCACGACCGCAGAGTTCGGTAGGGGTGGACCTATGTGTCCACCCGTCCGGAGGGCCGACACGCAGGTCGGCCCCTACACTCCGCGCCCTCAGCGCCTCGGCGGTGCAATCTCCGAACCGTGCTTCACAGAAAAGCCTGAAGAACTCTCACTTTAAATGACGGCTGATCTCGGCTAGGAATATCGTCTTGTCGATGGGTTTCGTGACGTATCCACTGCAGCCGGCGGCCAACGCCTTATCCCGGTCTCCCGCCATGGCGTACGATGTCACGGGGGGAGGAAAGGGGATAAGTCCAATATCGCCAGAGCTTCCCTTCTCTGTCGCGGCAACTTCTCCTCGCGTTGAGCCAGCCACTCTTTGTTCGAGAAAAAAAGGACAGGCTGCTTGAGTCAATACCCGGCGCGGAACTCCACAAATGCAATGCTGGCGAAGGATAGTACTGGGGGAAAAGGGCTGTCTATGATCTAGATCATAATGGCTATTTTTTTGGCTATCGGGCCGGTACTGGCGGGACTTCGACAGGCGGCAGCAAGGAGTTGGTGCGAGAATCACCCATAGTGGACCGGCTGGCCAGTCTCCGTAGCTAGCGGCCACTTGGCTTCGTGCTTCGACCGCGCTCAGCACGAACGGAAGATCTTGAAAAGCGTCGATGAAGTGAGGAACGATTTCCGACTACAGCGAGTCTATATGGGCGCGGAGTCTTGTGATGTCCAACTTGAGGGTTCCCTTGCCGTTTGAAGAGAGCAGCTTGTGCTCTTTTAGGCGGGAGGTCATGCGGATGGTCGTTTCCACTGTGAGACCGGAAAGCGCGGCGTGTCTTCTCTCGTGAGCGGAATCTCCGGGCCGAATTTTTTCGCTATCATGAGAAGAACGTTCCCCACCCGTTTTTCCGCCGAATCATAGGCCTGCGATCGTGCCCGCTCCTCAACCCCCCGAAGGCACTTGCACAGCGTGCTCACAATCCTTGCAGACAACGCCGGGGTGTCCGCCATGAGCCGCGAAAAACTGTCCGATGGAATTCCAATCAGCGTGGTCGGCTCCTTCGCAATCGCCGTGGCGGGATAACCTCCGCGATCCAGTGCCGGAAGACAACAGAGAAGTTCCCCACCTGTCATTACGCACAATGTGGACACCTTCCCGTTGGAATGGGCCTTTTCGAGATGAACCCTTCCCTCTTTGACTATCCAGACCGTGCGAGCCGGCAACCCTTCCTCGAAGATCGTTTCTCCTTTGCGGAAATGTTTTTCAACCGAGACAGCCCCTACCTTCGCTCTCTCCTCGGGGGAAAGAATGTCGAAGGGAGGAATGGAAGCGAAAAATTGCGCTTCAGCTCCTGTCATGCGCATGCGCATTTCCTCTCAAACCAATAACCCCTGGGCGGATTGTTACCTTTCAAATCTTCAACAGAGAAACTTCAACAAGATTTATCGCGCCAAGCACGCCAAGTTCGGAAACTATTTTTTCCCCCTTGCGCCATTGCGAGAGAAACAATCTTTTCCTATGTTCTTGTCCTCGGTAAAATTCAAATACGTTTGGATAGTGTTTTACGGTATTCCCGGAAGACCCTTTATTTCTGTGTTACGTGAGTCGATCGAGCTGTTCGTAAAGCAGGCCGTAGCGCACGCCTTGATCGCTGACGATCACCTCCCGCGCGTGAAACAAAGTCATGATCCTTTCGATCAAGCAGGCGCCGGCGAGAATCACGTCCGCCCGCTTGGGCTCCAGGCCAGGAATCTTTTTGCGCTCGGCAATAGTTTTGTCGAGGAAAAGGCGCGCCTGGCGCCGCACTTCGGCCAAAGTCAAACGGCTACCGTGAACTTCGCTGTGGGAATAGCGCGTGAGTTTTTTCTCCACTGCGGCCAGGGTGGTGAAAGTTCCGGCGATGCCGACCAAAGTCAGCGAAGAGCCGCTGTTGCGCCAGCGATCACGGAGGGGCGCGAGCTCCCGATCGATCGGCGCCACCATTCCTTCATATTCTTCGGGCTTCACCGGGTCGGAACGAAGCAGGCGCTCGGTGAGGCGCACCGCGCCGAGATCGACGCTGAGCGCTTCCGCCATGCCGGAATCATTACCCCGAATGAATTCCGTACTGCCGCCGCCGACGTCGATGACCAGCAGCTCGCGCCCCGCAAGAGACAGTCCCCGCTGCACCGAGAGAAAGGAGTAAGCCGCCTCCTCCTCGCCGCTGAGCACGCGAATCTCAAACCCAAGCCGCGCCTGAAGGCGCGCCAGTACTTCCCCGCTGTTCTGCGCGTCGCGCAAGGCGCTGGTGCCGCCCGCGATGATTTCTTCGACGCCGAGATTCCGGCATTGGCTGAGATAGCTCTCCAGCACTTTGACGCTGCGCCGTTCGCCCGCCGCACCGACCCGTTTGGTTCGGTCGACGCCTTCGCCCAGCCGCGGAATTTCGGCGAGATCCTCCAAGACTCTGAATCGGCCGGTCTCTCTGAGCTCGACGATCAGGCAGAGAATGGCGTTGGTGCCGATGTCGATAAAGGCGCACCGCCGCGGGCTCATCGCGCGGCTGCCGTCTCTGCGGCGATCGTCGGCGGGGACTCGGAAGGGTGACCGGCGCCTTCGGCGTCGCGCACCCATGCGGCCATGTCCGCCAACGCCCGGCGCGCCATCATTTCCTTCTTGGCTTTGCCGCGCAGAGGTAGGGTTAGGGGTGGCAGGAGTCCAAAGTTGACGTTCATCGGTTGAAATCTCTTGCGCTCGGGATCGGTGATGTAGCGCAGCAGCGCGCCGAGCGCCGTCGTGGCCGGCGGAACGATGATTTCCCGGCCTGCGAGCAAACGCGCCGCGTTGATGCCGGCTAGAAGCCCCGCGGCGGCGGACTCTATGTAGCCCTCCACGCCGGTCATCTGTCCGGCGAAAAAGAGCGTCTCCCGGCGGCGCCATTGCATGGTTGGAAGAAGATGGAGCGGCGCATTGATAAAAGTATTGCGGTGCAAACTGCCGAGGCGCACGAACTCGGCCCGTGCGAGACCCGGAATCAAAGCAAAAACGCGGCGCTGCTCCGGGTAGGTCATCTTGGTTTGGAAGCCGACGAGATTGTAAAGCGTCCGCTCGCGGTTCTCCTGGCGCAGTTGCACGACCGCGTAGGGCCCTTTGCCGGTGCGTGGATCACTAAGCCCCACGGCCCGCATGGGACCGAAGGCCAAGGTTTCTTTGCCCCGGTCCGCCATCTCTTCTATCGGCATGCAGCCTTCGAAAGGCACGAAGCGCTCGAAACTATGGGTCGGCACGCGCTCCGCCGCCAACAGCGCATCGACAAATCGATAATACTCTTCGCGGCTGAGCGGTAGATTTAAGTAATCGTCGCCGTCGCGGTCGTAGCGTGAGGCTCTGAAGGCGATATGCATATCGACCGACTCGGCCGTGACGATGGGCGAGATCGCATCGTAAAAATAGAGATGCTCTTCGCCCAAAAGAGATATTAAACGCTGCGAAAGTGCCGGCGAGGTCAACGGACCCGTGGCGAGGATGACGAGGCCATCCGGAATATCCGTGACCTCCTGACGAAGGATGCGCAGGTTCGGCAGAGCTTCAATCGCCGCGGTCAATGCCCCGGCGAACTTTTCGCGGTCCACGGCGAGTGCCGTGCCCGCCGGCACCCGATGCGCCTCCGCCGTGCGGATCACCACGGAATCGAGTAGGCGCATCTCCTCTTTCAAGAGACCGGCGGGAGCGGAAAGAACATTGGACCGAAACGAATTGCTACAAACAAGCTCGCCGAGGTGCGCGCTCGCGTGGGCTTCGGTGGCCCGTTGCGGGCGCATCTCGTAGAGCTCCACGGCCACGCCCCGGCGCGCGAGCTGCCAGGCCGCTTCCGAGCCCGCCAACCCACCGCCCACAATGCGGACGAGATTTTCCATGAACCGACTAGTGTTCCACGACTGAGATCGAGTAGCCGCACTCTTTCTTATAACAGCGGTGCGTTTTGCCGGCGCGCTTGGTGATCTTCTCGACCAGGATCGGGCTCGCGCAATCGGGACAAGGGGTCGGCAGCGGCTTGTCCCAACAGGCGAACTTACACTCGGGATAGCGATCGCAGCCGTAGAAGACCTTGCCCCAGCGGGATTTTCTTTCCTTGAGATTGCCTTCCTTGCACTCCGGACATTTGACGCCGAGGTCCACCGGCTTTTCCAGCGGCTGGATGTTCTTGCATTCGGGGTAACCGCTGCAGCCGAGAAACCTGCCGAACTTGCCCCAGCGCAGCAGCATCGGCCGGCCGCACTGCTCGCAGGTCTCGTTGACTTCCGCCTCGGCGACGACTTCGATCGTGCCGTTCTCATCGCGCTTGAAATTCTTCGTGCTCTTGCACTCGGGATATTGCGGGCAGGCGAGAAACTCGCCGTTGCGCCCCCACTTGATGACCATCAGGGCGCCGCACTTTTCGCAGGCGATGTCGGTGGGCACCTCCTGGCGCTTGACGTCGCGCATTTCCTTTTCCGCCTTTTTAAGGTCCCGGGAAAAAGGCGTATAGAAGCGCTTCATCGCCTTGGTCCACTTCTCTTTACCTTCTTCGATCTTGTCCAGCTCATCTTCCATGCCCGCGGTGAACTCGACGTTCAAGATATCGGGAAAACTTTCCACCAAGAGATCCGTCACCAGAAAACCGAGATCGGTCGCCGCCAGCGACTGCCGCTCGTCCTGCTGCACGTACTCGCGGTCGAGAATGTTGGAGATGATGGTCGCGTAGGTCGACGGGCGGCCGATCCCTTTTTCGTCCAACTCCTTGATCAACGAGGCGTGAGTGTAGCGCGGCGGCGGCTGAGTAAAGTGCTGGCGCGGATCCATCGACAGCAACTCCAGGGCATCCCCTTTTTGTAGATCCGGCAGCAGGCCTTCGTTCTTGCTATCCTCATCGTCTTCATCGATATCTTCGCCGTTGGCTTGCGCGGCGCGTTCGTCTCGCCCTTCGATGTAGACCTTCATGAAACCGTCGAACTTGAGCTGCTGGCCGGTGGCCCGAAACACCGCCTCGCGAACGGGGATCTCGAAGGAGGTTTGATCGAATAGCGCCGGTAGCATCTGGCTCGCCACGAAGCGGTCCCAAATGAGCGAGTAGAGCTGAAAGGCGTCGCGCCGCAGGTAACGGCGCACCCGCTGCGGAGAATATTCCAAAGAGGTCGGCCGGATCGCTTCATGGGCATCCTGGACGCCCCGCTTGGAGCGATAGGTGTTGGGCCGGTCCGGAAGATAGTTTTTGCCATACTGCGACTCGACGAAGCCGCGCACGGCGCTGAGAGCGTCGTTGGACACTCGGGTCGAATCCGTCCGCATGTAAGTGATCAGCCCCACGGAGCCTTCCGCGCCCAGCTCCACCCCCTCGTAGAGGTGCTGCGCGATTTGCATCGTGCGCCGCGGTTGAAAGCCCAACTTGCGCGCCGCTTCCTGTTGCAGTTTGCTGGTGACGAACGGCGGCGCCGGGTAGCGGCGGCGCTCTTTTTTCTCCACCTCGCCGATGACCCAGGAAGCCCCGTCCAGCGATCGGATGATCTCTTGAACGCGCGTGTCGTTCTCGAGGCGAAATTTCTTGGGATCGATCTTTTGCCCCTGCCACTGGGTCAAACGCGCTCTGAAGGCAGGCGGCACCTGTCCCTCCAATAGCGCCGTGAGCGACCAGTACTCCTGCGCCTCGAAGGCGCGGATCTCGCGCTCGCGCTCGCAGACCAGGCGCACGGCCACCGATTGCACGCGCCCGGCGCTTAAACCGCGGCGCACCTTTTTCCAGAGCAGAGGGCTGATCTGATAACCGACCAGGCGGTCCAAGATTCGCCGCGCCACCTGGGCGTCGAATTTGTTGCGGTCAAGCTCCTGTGGGTTGGCGATCGCTTCTTGCACCGCTTTTTTGGTGATCTCGTTGATCAGGACCCGGTGCACGCGCTTGCGGCTTTTTCCCACCTGGTCGGCAATATGCCAGGCGATCGCCTCCCCTTCGCGATCGGGGTCGGAGGCGAGATAGATATTTTCCTTGCCCTTGGCGGCTTTCTTAAGCTCGTCGACAACCTTCTTCTTCCCCTGGATCACATGAAAGTCCGGCGCAAAGTCATTTTTCACGTCGACCCCCAACTTGCTCTTCGGCAAATCGACGATATGCCCCACCGACGCCTTGACTTGAAAATCCTTGCCCAGATATTTGCCCAAGGTCTTGGCCTTGGCCGGAGATTCCACGATGACTAAATTTTTCGCTGCCATATGTTTCAACTCGTTGCTGGAAATTATGAATCCTAGATTTCGATTTTACCGTTCCGCTCGATATCTTTTTCCCGGAAGCTGCTGAAGATGCCCTTGCAGCTCGAGATCCAACAAGACCTCCAACACCTTTGAAGGTGGAAAACCGCTGTTTTCGATGACCTCGTCGATCTGCAGCGCGCGCTCTTGCAGCAACGCGAAAATCCTGCGCGCTGCTTCGCTGGCATTCTGCGGCAACTGCCGCGGCGGCTGATCGACCGCGCTGGCGCCGGTGGCGAGCTGCGGCGCGATTTCTTCGACGATGTCATTTACGCTTTCGACCAACTTGGCTCCCTGCCGAATCAGCCGGTGCGTGCCGCGGCTGCGGCTCGCGCCCGCTTCGCCTGGGACGGCAAAGACCTCCCGCCCCTGTTCGAGCGCGAGGGACGCGGTGATCAGCGAGCCGCTTTTTTCGGTCGCCTCCACCACCACGACGCCGAGGGACAGGCCGCTGATCAGGCGGTTGCGTGCAGGAAAATTGAACGCCATAGGCTTCGCGCCGATGGGCTGCTCGGAAACCACCGCGCCGCTTTCAATGATCCGTCGATAGAGCCCGCCATGCTCCGGCGGATAGGCGCGATCGACGCCCGAGCCTAAAACCGCGATGGTCCTGCCGCCCGCCTCCAGTGCCGTTTCGTGAGCCGTGCCGTCGATGCCGCGCGCCATCCCGCTCACCACTGTGAACCCCAGCGAGGCGAGACCGCGGGCGAGATCGCGCGCCACTCGGCAGCCATATTCACTGGCGCTGCGCGAACCGACGATGGCGACGGCTTTGTCATCGTCGGCGCGAAATTCGCCTTTGACATAGAGAAAGGGCGGGGGATCGGCAATCATGCGCAGCCGGCTCGGATAGGCCGGATCCTTAAACGAAACGATCACGGCTCCCGCATTCTCTATACGGCGAATTTCTTCGTCGATTTCCTTCCACGCCGAAAAATTTAAAAGCCCGTTGACAACGTCTTTGTCCAATCCCTCGATCTGTTCCAAATCCCGCGCCGATGCGGCAAAGGCCTGGGTGGGATCGGCAAAGCGAGCGGCGAGTTTCTTAAAACTCACGCTCCCCAATCCTTTCACCCGAC
This sequence comes from Deltaproteobacteria bacterium, assembly GCA_016183145.1. GTDB lineage: Bacteria > Desulfobacterota > Binatia > UBA9968 > UBA9968 > JACPFE01. Next base: position 26,692 of record JACPFE010000136.1, read on the forward strand.
CGAGCGCCAGCCAAAGCGCGCGCTCTTTTCTTGCCGGCGCCGCCAACGAACACCTCTCCGTCAAAGATAGGGAAGCCTCAATCATAGTCCTTCGCGTGTTGTCAACCCCAGCCCGATCAACGATCGAGCGCGCGATGACCTTGCGCGCGAATCACAGATGATAAGGCAATTTTCCGCCGAAGGCTAGAACCAAGCGCTCCAAGGGCGCTAAACGGCAGGCATGTTTGGTTGAAGAAGCTTTTGTTTTCACGAAAGTTTTTTCCAAATTCAGAAATTTCTTTTTTTACTCACGGGCGGGCGCAAAACCGCCAAAGGTGCCGACGTTTTGGCCAACGCCGCGGCTTGGAAGCATAAACAAGCCCATCGGCCGTCAGGATCTTTTTCTCTCCTCGCGCCGTGACCGGAAGACCAGCTTGATCGGCGAACCTTCCAAGCCGAGACTTTCGCGCAACTGGTGCGCCAGATAGCGCCGATAGCTTTCCGCTACTCCACGCGGCCTGTTGACGAACAACGTAAACGTCGGCGGGCATGTCCCGGTTTGCGTGCCGTAGTAGAATTTCACCGCCTTGCCTTGCCATAGCGGCGGCGTATGGGCGCGGACGATCCGTTGCAGAGCCTGATTGACGAGCGAGGTTGTGACCTTGCGCTGGTAAATTCTAATGATCCGCGCGGCGCTCTCGAGCATCTTGCCGATACCGTAGCCCGTCGCCGCGGCGATGAAGACGACCGGCGCGTAATCAAGGAAGGAAAGCCGGTAGTAGACTTCGGCACGGTATGCCTGCGCGTCGGCGCCGCCTTTAGCGAGCAAATCCCACTTGTTCACCGCCAGGAGCAAGGCTTTGCCGCGCTCCACCGCGTAACTCAGAATCTGCGCGTCCTGGTCCGTGACTCCTTCGGGGCCGTCGATGACGTGGATGATGAGATCGCCGCGGTCGACGGAGCGGAGCGCGAAGTTGACGCTGAAGCGCTCGACGGGGTCGTCGATGCGCGCCTTGCGGCGAATGCCGGCGGTATCGATCAATATACACGGCTCGCCGTTTAGCTCGAACGGCGTATCTAGAGAATCCCGCGTCGTCCCTGGAGTCGCATCGACCACGGCGCGCTCGAAGCCGAGCAGGCGATTGATCAAGGTCGATTTGCCGACGTTGGGACGGCCGACGACGGAGACCCGCAAGGCTTCGCGCTCTTCGGCGCCAGCCTCCGTATCATCATCGAACGGCTGGGGAAAGCGCTGGACCAGGTCGTCCATGAGGTCGGAGATTCCGAGCCCATGCTCGGCGGAAATCGCGTAGAGCGGATCGAGGCCGAGAGTGTAGAATTCATAGAGGTTGTCGCCGCGCCGCCTGGAATCGAGCTTGTTCACCGCGAAGAAAACCGTTTTGCCGACCTTGCGCAGCGCGTCCACGACCTCGCGATCCAGCGGATTGAGCCCGTCTTTGCCGTCGAAAAGAAACAGCACAACGTCGGCCTCTTCCACGGCGCGCCGGCTTTGTTCCTGCACGCGCTCGCCGAGATCGTTGCCGGTCTCGGAATCGAGGCCGCCGGTGTCGACGAGCAAATATCTGCGCCCCGCCCATTCGGCTTCGGCGTAATTTCGGTCCCGGGTCACACCGGGATGATCGTCGACGATCGCTTTGCGCTGGCCGATCAACCGGTTGAACAATGTCGATTTGCCGACGTTGGGGCGCCCGACGATGGCGAGCAGCGGCAGCTTGCGCTCCTGTGGCGGGCTTAGCGGAACCGGCACGGCCATTTCACAACCCCATTTCCCGCAACGCGTTCGGGTCCCGAGTCCAACCCTCGTCCACCCGGATGAAAAGCTCCAAAAATATCTTGCAGCCGAGCAACGCCTCCAGCTCTTCGCGCGCCTTGGTGCCGATCTCCTTGAGCATCGCGCCGCGCTTGCCGATCAAAATGCCCTTGTGGGAATCCCGCTCGGTGTGAACCGTCGCTTTAATGACGATTAAGTTCTTCTCTTCCTTTTCGGTGAACTCGTCGATGGTCACCGCAACGCCGTAGGGGATCTCTTCGCGGGTCAATAGAAAAACCTTCTCCCGAATAATTTCCGAGGCGAGGAACCGCTCGGACTGGTCGGTGTATTCTCCCTCGGGAAATAACTTCGGCCCCTCGGGCAGCCCCTTCTCGATCAGCTCGAGCAGCAGCGGTAGGTTGTCGCCCTTGAGCGCGCTGATCGGCACGATTTCCTTTCCCGGCAGCATTTCCGAACAGCGCTGGATCAGAGGGAGCAGTCTCCCTTTGGAGACCAGATCGATTTTATTCAGCAAGACAAAGACCGGATTCGTGACCGCGGCCAGCATCTCGGCGATCCTTTCATCTTCCGGCCCGATGCGTTCCGGCGCGGCGAGTAGCCAGAGCACGCCATCGACCTCGTGCAGCGTGGCCAGCGCAACGTCCACCATGCGCCGGTTGAGCAACGAGCGCGCCTGGTGAATGCCCGGCGTATCGAGGAAAATCATCTGCGAGGCCTCGGTGGTCCGGATGCCGGTCACGCGATTGCGCGTGGTCTGCGGCTTGGGGCTGACGATGGCGACTTTCTCGCCGAGAATCTGGTTCAGCAACGTCGACTTGCCGACGTTGGGGCGGCCGACGATCGCAATGGTGCCGGAGCGAAACGTCAGCGGTTGTTTTTCCTTGTTCTGGTCTTGCGTCTCTGGCATAAAATTA
>JACPFE010000118.1 GCA_016183145.1 Deltaproteobacteria bacterium
ACGACCGGCTCGATATCGGGAATGTCTAAAATCGACGGCGTGCGCAGATCGAGAAACCATTGATTGAGCGCCGTGCCGGTTCTGGGATCGAAACAGAACCCTTCGGTCAATGCGTAACCCAGTCCTTGCGCCGCGCCGCCGAGGATCTGCCCCTCGACGATCATGGGATTGATGGCGCGGCCGACGTCGTGGGACGAAACGAGCCGGAGTATCTTGACCGCGCCTGTGCCCACGTCGACTTCCACTTCGGCGAACGCCGCCGCGAAACCGTATGCGAAAAGGTGATCGTCCTTGCCGTTATGGATGCCTTTGCCGCTGATCGGGCCGCCGGCAGAGCAGACGACGTCGCTGAGATGCAGCTTGCGCGAAGGCTTAGAGCGAATCCAAACTGCATGCTTGCCAACGTCGAGATCACGGGCATCGCGTTGCAATAAACTCGCGGCTTGCTCCAGCACTTTCTTCTTCGCCTCCTCGGCTGCTCTGCTGGCAGCGATGCCGGTGGCATAAACGGTCCGGCTGGAAAACGGACCGGAATCGTACGGGCAGGTCGATGTGTCCGCGTTGCTGCCGTGCACGTCTTCGAGGGCGACGCCAAAAATCTCCGCAACCATCTGGCGTAGCGTCGTCTGCTGCTCGGAACCCTGGTCCGGCGTCCCGGAAAAAAGAGCAATCTTTCCATCGCCGTCGATGACGACCTCCGCCTCCGAGGTGCCGGCGGGATTGCTGCCGCAGCTATGGATCACCATCGCCATGCCGATGCCTTTTTTGCGCGGTCCGGGAATCGCGCTGGGCCTTGATGATCGCCGCTCCCAGCCGATCGCCTTGGCGCCGGCGCGCGCCGCTTCTTCGACCCAGACCGTGGAGACAACTTTTCCCGGCGCCGAGCAGAGATCGTCGCCCTCGTGAAGCCGGTTCTTGAGGCGAAACTCGATAGGGTCCATGTGAATCGCATGGGCAAGCTCGTCGATCGCCGATTCGATGGGGAAATGGCTCTCGGCGTCGGCGCGGCCACGGTAAGGCCCGGTGCTAGGATAATTGGTGCGCACGGCAAACACTTCCCACTTGACGTTGGGACAGCGGTGATAGAGATCGATGGGCCGCGTCGAGATGGCGAAAGCGATGTTTTGGCCGAGGCCGCCGAAGGGCCAGTAGCCGTTGTCCTGGAACGTGCGCACCTGGAGCGCGGTGAGCGAACCGTCTTTTTTTGCCGCCGCTTTAACGTAATGGGTGAGCGCCGAGCGGTTGTGCGAGTCGACGCTTTCTTCCTCGCGGGTGAACCAAATCTTCACCGGACGGCCGGTCTTGCGCGCCAAGAGCGCGCACAAAACCGCGAAGCGCCCGGTGACTTTGACGCCGAAGGCGCCGCCGAGGTTGGTCGAAACGACCCGCACGGCCTCCGTCGGCAAGCCGAGCACTCGCGCCGCGCTGTCCTGCAACCGGTAGGGATCCTGCACCGAGCACCACAGCGTGCAGCGGCCGTCGTCAAAGACGGCGACGCAGGCGCGCGGCTCGTGGGAGACGGCGTTGACTTCTGATTGGCGAAAGATCCGTTCAATCACCGCGTCGCTCTCGGTGAATCCCCGTTCCACGTCGCCGCGCTCGTTCACCACCGTCGGTCCGCCCTCTTTGAGACCGACGATGTTGCCGAAGGTGCCCAGTTGGTCGGGCCTGATGTCGCCGGGCTTGATCTCATGGCGTTCGGGATAATGGAGCACCGCGTCCGGCGCGCCAGGCGCTGCGCCGGCTTCGGCATCCAAAACAGCGGGCAGAGTTTCATAGGTGACGCGAATGGCGCGAGTCGCTTCTTCGGCGATGTTCCAATCTTCCGCCGCCACCGCCGCCACGGTGTCGCCGACGAAGCGCAGCTCTTCATCGAGGGGGTAGATTTCGTTTTGGTACGGTCCGAAGAGCACTTTGGGCACATCCTCATGCGTCAGCACCGCCGCGACACCTGGCATTTTCAACGCGTCGTTCACGTCGATCGCGGCGATCTTCGCGTGGGCATAGGGGCTGCGCAGGATTTTCATCCAGAGCATGTTCGGAAGAATGAGATCGGCCGGAAAACGCATCTCGCCCGTCGCCTTTTCAACGCCGTAAATCGGCGCGATCGACTTCCCGACGGTTAAGAATTCGGCCCTCACCTTCCACCTCTTATAACGCCGGCGGCGTCGAGCACCGCCTTGACGATGGACGTGTAACCGGTGCAGCGGCAGAGAACGCCCGAGAGCGCCGCGCGCACTTCGGCTTCCGTCGGCTTGGGATTGTGGTCGAGCAGCGCCTTGGCCGACATGATCATTCCCGGCGTGCACCAGCCGCACTGAGCGGCATAGGAAAGCGCGAAACTTTTTTGCAAGGGGTGAAGGTTTTCGCTGTCACCGAGCCCTTCGATGGTGAGAATTTCTTTGCCTTCCGCCTCCACCGCTAAAATCGAGCAGGAGTAAACATCGACCCCGTCCACCAGCACGGTGCAGGAGCCGCAGCCACCGTAGTCGCAGGCCCGCTTGGTGCCGGTCAACTCAAGCCGGTTCCTCAGCAGGTCGTTGAGCGTCCAATTGGATTCGACGCCGACCTGGTGATCTTTGCCGTTGATCCTGAGCGTGACGTTATGGGTTTCTTGGACATCCATGCTCAACTCGTAATTCACTTGAGGACTACCGGCTACAAGCAGGTAGATTCCCTATCGCTCGGCTCGAAGCCGACTATCCGATTCTCTCCTCCTCGACGGGGGAGAGTTAGAGTAGGGGTGCGATCGTCATCGCGTCTTCGGCGGCGCATCGATAGCCACCGGCTCTCCTCTTGCAATCGCTTCCGCCATCGCGTCATCCTCGGCGTTCCATAAACCCAACGCGTAGCCGTACCAGGGACTCTTGAGCGCCAAGGGCGGCAACTCTTCTTCCCGCCAAATCTCCAGCGCTCTCTCCATATACTCCCGCTTGGGCAAACCCACCGGCGGGTAAGGGCCCTTGCGCGTCGCATCGATCAAGAGTCCGGAACAGCCCACCGGCGGCGGGTAACTGCGCTCCTCGGGTTTGCTGATCAGTGAATAGGCCGACGGATCGAGCAACGGCACGCGTCCGGTGATGATGCGCGCGTCGCGGTGGGGCTGCATGGAAAAGCTCAGCGCCCACATCACCATGTCTGGATCCTTCGGATCGATATCTTCGTCGACGACGATGATGATTTTGTTGGCCGGGTCCATGCCGGAAGCAGCCTGTAGCGCCTGCTGGGGCTTGCTCGGATGGCCCTTGCGCATGCGGATCACCCACCAGTTCCAACCGCCGCCCATCTCGGGACAGCAGACTTCGAGCACGTCGGGCAGATTGCAACTGTACTTGAGAAAGCTATAGAGCATCATCTCGCGGCAACTGCGCGAGATGCCGTTGGACTCGCTCGGTGGCAAGCCGACCAGGATCGAGGTCAACATCGCGTTGCGCCGGTGGGTGATCGCCGTGATTTTGACCACCGGCCGGCGGTGGCGCTCGACCATCAGATAGCCGGGAAAGTCGCTGAAAGGCTGCTCCGCTTCCAGCCTCTCGGTGGAAATTTCGCCTTCGATGACGATCTCAGCTTCGGCGGGAACTTCGAGGGGCACGGTCTTGCAGCGCACCAACTCCACGGGGCGCTTTCTAATTCCGCCCGCGACGGCAAGCTCGTCTAATCCATAGGGAAGATTTGCCGCCGCGACAAAATTAATGTCGGGAAGCGTTCCCAACGCGATCGCCACCGGCAACGGCTCGCGCCTCCGCTTGGCGCTCGGATAATGATAGAGCATCGCGTGATGGGAGGGACCGATGCCCGCCAACAATTGATTCGGCGGGCGAAAGTGGCCGCTGTACATGCCGACGTTGCGCACGCCGCTCTCCGCTTCGCGCGTGATAAATGGGCCGGTGACGCGGGTATCGCCGCTGAAGCCCGGCTCCTCTACCGGCGCCGGCAGCATCGCCAAGCCGATTTTTTCCAGCTCCGCGCCGACGTGAACTTCTTCGTGAACCGGCCCGCTCTGCACCGTCACCGGGTCGATTGGTTTGCTCACGGCGTGGCGCCAGCGCTCGTACATGTCCGCGGGGTCTTCACAGCCCATGCCCAGGCCGACGATCCTGCGCGACGCGCCGTATGCGCCGGTCAAAACCCTGATTCCATAACGTCGCCCCCGGCCGTCGGTGACGTTCTCATAGAGAAACGCCTGGCGTTCGGCATCGGCGCGGCCGCGATACTGAAGCCGCATCAGCGGCATCAGCTCGCTGTCTTTGTTGACCGGCCGCTGCCAGCGGTAAAGCAAGCCGCGCTTGTCCAATCCGTCGATGAACTCGCGCAGATCGCTGTAGTACTTGTCGGACATGGTTCCCTCTCACTCCAGAATCTTGCGCGCCAGTTCCGCCGCCGGCTCGCGCACTTTGAAAACCCTGTCCTCCGACTGGTTCTCGAGCTTGGGATATTGGTCGGGCGTCAGACTGTCTTTGGCCGCGATCACGCCGAACTCCTTCAGCCAGTGCGTATCGACGTCGAAGCGGCGGGTGCCCTGCCCCATCGCTTTACCGAAAGTCTCCTGCCCTTCTTTTCCGAGGAACCAGTTGACGAACACTTTGGCCGCGTTTGGATGGGGTGCGCCCTTGATGATCGTCACGTGGCCGCTGCCGCCGCTGACGTAGACCTCGTCGCGCGGGTTGGGGAGTGGCCTTACGGGAAGCCCGGCTTTAATGAAGGGAAGAAACGAATAGTAGGTGAGGCCGATGACGAGAGAAACCTTGCCCTTGGCGAGACTTTCCGCCAGCACCCGCTGATCGCGGCTCAGAAAGAGCTTTTGGCCAGCCAATTTTCTTATGAAGGCTTCTCCTCTGAGCTGCCAGAGAAAGGACCAGATCGAGTTTCCCGACCCAGGCGTGCGCGGATCGAGGTAACCGATCTTGCCGACCCACTTGGGATGAAGCAGGTCGCTGAAAGAACGGAACTCTTCGGGCTTGACCAGGTCGGTGTTGTACCAGATGTTCTCGGTTTGGTAGGCTTGAGAGGAATAGATGAACCGCTTGGCGTTGTCCACCCAGATATGCCCGCCCCACCAGTTCTTGGGATCTTTGACCTCCGGCTGGATCAGCGCCGGTTCGAAAGAATCCAAGATTCCCTCGGCCAGAAGCCCGGTGACCATCGATTCACTGCCACCCATATGAACATCGAAATTAAAGACGCCGGACTTTACCTCTTGCTGAATTTTTCCGACGATGGCAGCCGCCCGGCCTGCGTTCAGCTCGGCCTCGATACCGAAGCGCTGCTTGAAAATTCTTTCGATGTCCTTTCTCAGCTCGGCGCTGGCCGGGACTGAGACCACGATCTTGCCTTCCTTTTTGCCGGCTTCGACGATCTTGCTCCAGTCGCTTTGGGAAGACTGCGCCAAGGCAACCCCACCGCCAAGTTGCCCGCCCAGCGCTAAAACTAAAAGTAGAATTCTTTTCATATCCCACCCGATTTATTGCCTATTCCCCGAGAAGCCTGCGGGCCGCGGCGGCCCCCGGCTCCCTTATCTTGTAAACTTTCTCTTCTGATTGGTTTTCGTATTTGTGATACTGCTCCAACGTCAAGAAATCCTTGGCCGCGACCACGCCGAATTCCCTGAGCCACTTGGTGTCGATGTCCAAACGACGCGATCCGACTCCCATGGCTCTGGAAAAAATCTCTTGACCGTCTCGTCCGAGCAGCCAGTTCACGAACACTTTGGTGGCGTTGGGGTGAGGTTGGTTTTTGAGAATCATCAGGTGGCCGTAGCCGCCGCTGATGTAGAGACCTTCCTTGGGGACCGGCAGCGGAACCACCGGCAATCCGGCCTTGATGAAGGGAAAGAACTCGGAGTAGGCGATGCCCGAAGTCACTGCGATTTTCCCGCGAGCAAGACTTTCGGCGAGAACCCGTAGATCGCGGGTGACGAATAGTTTCTGCGCGACAAACTTTTTCAGGTATTCCTCGCCCTTGATCGAAAGCATGTACGACCACATGGAGTTGCCCGATCCCGGAGTGCGCGGGTCGCTGATGCCGATCTTGCCCTGCAACTTAGAATTCAGCAGGTCGTCAAAGGACTTGAACTCGGACGGCTTGTACTGATCGGCATGGCTCCACAGGCTGATGGTTTGATAAGCAACGAATGCGTGGATATAGCGCTTGGCGTTGTCGGCCCAGATATGCCCGCCCCACCACTGCTTGGGGTCTTTAACTTCGGGCAGAATGAAAAACGGCTCCACCGGCTCGAGGATGTTTTCCGGCAAAAGCCCGGTGATCGCCGATTCCGTGCCGCCGATGTGCAGATCGAAGTAATGGACCCCTGTCTTGGCTTCATCCACCATCTTGCGAATGATGTTGCCGCCTCGGGCGGGAACGAACTCCACGCCGATGCCGAAGCGCTTGGGAAAGGTCAGCTCCATGAGCTTTCTCAGCTCGGCGCTGGGGGGAATCGACGCGACGACCTTGCCTTCCTTCCGGCCCGCTTCGACGATTTTGTCCCAGTCACTCGACTTGGATTGCGCGAGGGCTAAGCTTGCGCTGAGGCATGCCGCTACCAGCGCGAGCAAGCTTCGCAGCATAAGACCGATAGGACCAATCAGACTGATAGGACTCATAGCGAAAATTCCCCTTAACTCCTACTTGAACAGTTTTTCCGCCACTGCCATCGCCGGCTTGCGATACTTGATGACGACCTCTTCGGAGCCGTTCTCCAGCTCATCGAATTTTTCCGGCGTTAAGAATTCTTTCGCCGCCGGGTGGCCGTGCTCTTTCGTCCACTTGGTATCGACGTCGAAGCGGCGCGTCGGTTGCCCGAGCGCTTTGGTGAAAACGGTCTGCCCCTCTTTGGACAGAAGCCAGTTCACGAATACTTTGGACGCGTTGGGATGCGGCGCGTTTTTTAGCACCGCCAGATTGCCGCTGCCGGTGCCGGCGTAATAGCCCTCTTTGAGCGTCGATATCGACTTCACCGGCAGTCCGGCCTTGATGAACGGCAGATATGTGTAATAAGAGACGCCGATGGAGACCGCCGATTTACCCCGCGCCACAGCCTCGCCGAGTTGGCGCAGATTGCGCCCGACCATCATCTCCTGCGCCGCGAGCTTGGCCAGGAACGGCTCCCCTTTGATCCTCAGCAGAAATGCCCAGTTCGATTCGCCTGACCCCGGCGACCGCGGATCCAGGATAACGATCCTGCCCTTCCATTTGGGATCGAGCAGGTTGTCCCAGGAAATGATCTCCTCGGGCTTCACCACCGTCGTGTTGTACCAAATAGTCTCGGTTAGGTAGCCGGTGAAGCTATAGACGAATTTCTTGGCGTTGTCCGCCCAGATATGACCGCCCCACCATTGTTTAGGATCTTTGACTTCCGCCAGCAACATCGCCGGCATGACGGGGTCCAGCAGATTGTTCGCCAGCAGGCCGGTGATGATCGAAGTCGTGCCGCCGACGTGCAAATCGACGTTGCGCACGCCGGCGTTCTGCTCTTCGACGATCTTGTTGATGTTGCTGGCGCCGCGCGCTGCGTTAAGCTCAAGCTGGATGCCCGGAAAAGCCTTTTGAAAACCGGTCTCGAATTCCTTGCGCAGCTCCGCGCTGCTGGGAACGGAGACCACCACTCTGCCTTCCTTTTTCGCCGCTTCTACGGTTCTTTCCCATTCCGAACCTTTGCCCTGAGTCGTTTGGGCCACGGCGATGGCCGCCGGCAACAGCGCCAATACCAGCAGCCGGAAAAATAAGCAATGTGCGCTCATAAAGATGCTCCCTCTAAAGCTTACAGCTCCGCGTATTCGAACTGTGGCATTTCCAGTGATACGCTGGTTCGCTTCAACGCCGATTCAAAGTCCTTTCGAATTTGCGGATCTTCGTCTTCGTATTCGATCAGCGTGCCACCGTCGCGGATGCTCGTGCGCACACCTTCCTTATTAATCGCGCGCCAGCAGCCGAGTAGATATTTTCCCGACTGGCCGCTGTAGCGAAACGCCAACTGCCGCGCCTTTTCTTTGCCGGTGTTGAAATGCTGATGGAACCAGCCGCTCGGCGGGCTAAACACGCTCCCTTCGCGCCAGTTGACGCGCACGACCTTAGCGCCGTTTCCTGAGCGATAAGGACGGAGGCCGGCTTCCTGCGGCCACATGAGCGTGTAACCTTCCGATCGAAGGATGAGAAGAATCGCGCCGCCTTGATGGTAATGGGCCTTGTGATAACGGCCGACGGGCCACTCGGCGATGTGGCCGACCAGCGTGCTGCCGCCCATGTCGAACGAAGTGATGCGCACCCCATAGCCCTTGGCTTCGGAGGGATCGACCAGCGCGCCGCGCGCATCGGCGATGAAGTTCGACTCCCAGTTGATGAAGCCGCCGACTTCCTTTCGATCGTTGGTCGGCACGAAATAGTTTGACTGCCCGTCGAAGCGATCGGCGAACTTGTATTCGCAACCGAGCACGAACGGAACATTGTGCAGCAAGTCGATCATCAGCGGCGCGCTGGTGACCGCCAGGAAAATCACCGGCTCGTTGCTGCCGTTGATCATGCGGTGGCGCGCGTTGAGCGGAATCGCGAACAGGCTTCCCTCTTGCCATTCGAAATGCATTTTCCGTTTTTCATCGCCGGCGGACCAGATTTCCGTGGCGCCGACGCCGCGGAGGATGTAGATCAGCTCCTCGTAAAGATGGTGCTCGGGATGGAGCGCGCCGCGCGCCGGGATCTCGCTGACGACCATGCCGGTGAAACCCTCCATTCCTTTAAGCTCGATGTAGGCGCCGCTGCCGCCGGTGCGCTGCCATGGCTTGCGCGGCAGCATGGTCACGTCCTCGATCCCATACCCTTCGACGACGGGAATCCCTTCCTCGCGCAGCCACGCTTCGTAACTGGTTGCTCGTTTTGCCACGGGCAGAGTTATTCCTTTCTATTTTTGGTTTTTCCGGGTTCCCTGTGAAGAAGAAATCACCACAGAGACACGGAGTTCGCAAAGTTCGGAGAATTTCTTGATCAAAAACTCTTCACTCTGCGCTCTCTGCGCTTCGGCGGTGCAATCTCCGAGCCCTGCTTCACACGAAAGCCTGAAGACCCCTATTTTTCGACCGAATGAAAATAATCGCCGCGCGCTACCGCCTCCGCCAACTCGTCGTCCTGAGCGGTCCAAAGATCGAGCGTGTAACCGTACCAGGGATTGCGCAGCTTGAGCTCGGGCATCTCTTCTTCGCGCCAAATTTCCAACGCCCGCTCCATGAATTGTTTTTTCGGCAAGCCCACCGGCGGATATTTGCCCTTGCGCGTGGCGTCGATCAGCAAACCGGAGCAGCCGACGGGCGGCGGGAAGAAGCGTTCTTCGGGGTTGTTCATCAGCGCATAGGCCGATGGATCGAGCAGCGGACTTTTCCCTGTGACGATTTGCGCGTCGCGGTGCGGCTGCATCGCGAAGCTCATCGCCCACATCACCATCTCCGGGTCCTTGGGATCGATATCTTCGTCGACGGTGATGATGATTTTGTTGGTGGTGTCCATGCCCGAAGCCGCCTGTAGCGCTTGCTTGGGCTTGGTCGGATGGCTCTTCGCCATGCGAATCACCCACCAGTTCCAGCCGCCGCCCATTTCGGGGCAACAGATCTCCAAGACCTCCGGGATGTTGCAGCTATATTTGAGAAAATTGTAGAGCATCAGCTCACGGCAAGTGCGCGAGATGCCATTGGACTCGCTCGGCGGTAGGCCGACCAGAATCGCCGTGAAGATCGCGTCGCGCCGGTGAGTGATCGCTTTGATATCGATGACCGGCCGCAAACCGCGCTCGGCCATGAGATAACCGGGATAATCGCTGAACGGCTCGCTCCGCTCCATGGCGTCGATGGAAATTTCACCTTCGATAACGATCTCGGCGTCCGCGGGAACTTCGAGAGGAATGGTTTTGCACGCAACCATTTCCACGGGACGGCGGCGAATGCCGCCGGCCACGGCGATCTCATCGACCCCGTAAGGCAAATTGGCCGCCGAAACGTAAGTGATGTCGGGAAGGCTGCCCAAAACGATCGCCACCGGCAGCGGCTCCTTGCGCTTGACCGCGCTCGGGTGATGGTAGAGCAGCGCGTGATGGGTGCGGGCGATGCCGGCGATGAGCTTGTGGTCGGCGCGGAAATGGCCGCTGTACATGCCGACGTTTCTCATTCCCGTGTCGGGATCTTTGGTGATGAACGGAGCGGTGACGCGGATGCCGCAACTGAATCCCGGCTCTTCCACAGGCGAGGGCAGCCGGGTGACGGGAAATTCCTTGAGCCTGGCGCCGCTGTAAACTTCTTCTTGCACCGGCGCGCTGCTGACGACTCGCGGCTCATGCATGTGGGAGAGCGCGTCGCGCCACTTCTCGTAAATATCGCGCGGGTCGTCACACCCCAAACCCAAAGCCGTTACGTCGCGCGACGAACCGTAAACCCCGGTGGCGACTCTGATGTCGAATTGCTTTCCCTTGCCGTCGCGCACGTTCTCGTAAAGAAACGCCCGGCGCTTGCCATCCTCGATGCCGCGATACTGAAGACGCATCAGCGGCATCAGCTCCGTGTCCTTATTAACGGGGCGGCGCCAGCGGTGCAGCCTGCCGCGTTTTTCAAGCTCGCCCAAGTAGGCGCGAAAATCGGAGTAATAATCCTGCGGCATGCGAAACAACATGTCTCTTTCGAAGAATCGCTTCGATTAATTCAACAGGGCCTGCGCGACCTTCAACGCCGGCTCGCGCACCTTATCGAGTTTCTCTTCGGACTGATTCTCAATCTTCAAGAATTCTTGCACGGAGATTTGATCCTTGGCGGCGATCACACCGCCCTCGCGCAGCCATTTGGTATCGACGTCCAGACGGCGAGTCGCTTGCCCGAGCGCCTTGGAAACGATCTCTTGTCCCTCGCGCGACAAAACCCAATTGACGAAAACCTTGGTTGCGTTGGGGTGCGCTGGATTTTTGATGATGGCGAGATTGCCGCTGCCGGCGGTGCCGTAGGTCCCCTCTTTCAATGCCGGCAGCGATTTTATCGGCAAGCCGGCCTTGATGAAGGGGGCAAAGCTATAATAGGTAAGCCCCATCATCACCGCCACGCGCCCCTTGGCCAAGCTCTCGGCGAGCACGCGCTGATCTCGCCCGAGCAGCAGCTCCTGGGCGACAAATTTTTTGAGGTACGCTTCGCCCTTGACGTCCCACATGAACGACCAGTGGGAATCACCGGCCCCTGGCGACCTTGGATCGAGAAAGCCGATTTTACCCTTCCACTTCGGGTTGAGAAAATCATCGTAGGAACGAAGCTCGCCGGGCTTCGCCAGTTCCGTGTTGTACCAGATGCTCTCCGTGAGATAGGCTTGGAAGGCGTAGATAAATTTCTTGGCGTTATCGACCCACATATGGCCGCCCCACCACTGTCTGGGATCTTTCACCTCCGGCAGCACCAGCCAGGGTTCGATAGATTCCAGGATTCCTTCGTTCAACATGCCCGAGACCGCCGAAGATGAACCGCCGATGTGCAAATCGAAGTGACGAACGCCGGCCTTGAACTCGTCGGCCATGCGCCGCACCGCCGCGCTGCCGCGCGCTGTGAATACTTCGACCTCGATTCCGAAGCGCTTTTTGAAAGTTTCCTCCAGTTGTTTTCTCATCTCGGCGCTGGCGGGAATCGAGGCCGTAACCTTTCCTTCCTTCCTGGCCGCGTCGACGAGTTTGTCCCACTCGGAATGGGCCTGGGATTTTAACGTCTGGGCATCGAGCCGAACCGAAACCAGCGAAAGCCAAACGACCAGGCCGATCATCGACGCTTTGATTAGCCAACTCCTCGGTAAAGCCCCAGGGGCAAGCCCGTGGGGCGAGATCCTGAGCAAGAGCCCCTGGCCAACTCTTGGGCTCGAGTCGAAGGGTCGCGGAGCAGTCGCGTCCTTCCTGATCGAAACCCGGCGAATCACTGGAAATGTTCGCAATATCAGCATGCTGGATAGATTAAGAATTCTTTATATGCTAATATTTGATATGTCAAGTAATTGTCAATCGTCCAAGAAGAACCGGCGACAAACCTTACTCCTCCTAGTGTGGTGTCTCACGCTGTTTGTACTTTATGCAAGACAGCCTTAGTCGTCATTCCCGCGAAAGCGGGAATCCAGCGATCCTTCGAAGTCCTGGATTCCGGCTCGCCCCCCGCTTTCGCGGGGGTTGGCCGGAATGACGTTTGAAATAATTACGTGAATTTAAGAGACACTACGCTAGCATCATCACGAACGGCTCGATGAAGTTTCGCTTGGCACATCAGCAAGTCGGCAATCGCATCTGCGAGGCTTCCTTTCTTTTCTTTTACGGCATGCAGCGGCGACTTCCCGGCTGGCTGTTCAGGAAACTATCTCGTCCGTTTCTGCGCCTGTTCATTCGGCTGGCGATTCCCAGAAAACGCGTCGTGCGAAATCTGTCCGCCGCCTTCGGGGACAGTTACACCGCACCGACAAAGAAAGGGATTGCCAAAGGGGTGCAGGAAAATTTCCTGCAAAATCTTCTCGATTGTTTTTCGCAACTCGTCGACCCACAACATGCTCGCAAAGCGATCGAGATCCGAGGCGCGGAAAATTTGCAGACTGCGTTGGCAAAAGGCAAGGGCGTCATCGCCTTGGGCGCGCATATCGGAAACTTCGTGCTCGTGGGAACGCGCCTCGGTATCGAGGGCTATCGATTCCACACCCTGTTTCGAATTCCAACGGACGCGCGAATCGAGAAACTCATCGCCAAGTTCTTGCCCCGCTACTACCAATCGGTGATTTCAACGGTGGCCAAGAGAACCGCGGTGACTAAGATTCTCGCTGCGCTGAAGAGAAATGAAATCGTTCACATTCTAGGCGACAACTTAAAGAAAGGCCGAGTCGACGCCGCGTTATTCGGCCAACGCGTTCCGTCTCCGCGCGGGCCTATCAGTTTGGCGTTGCGATCCGCCGCGCCGGTCGTGCCGATGTACCTAGTGCGCAATTACCAAGGTGAGATGAACTTAGTGATAGAGCCCGAGATCGAAATGATACGAGACGGAAATCTATCCGAGGATATCGAGCGCAACACACGGCAGATGGTTTTTTTCTTGGAGTCCTTGATTCGAAAATATCCCGACCAGTGGAACTGGTTAACGGTCCGGCTCTGGAAGAACCAACCCGGTCGCGCCTCTCCGGCAAGGGTGCGGGAACCGCTCCAAGACCGGACCCGAGAATCGACCGACCGCCCGGGAGTCGTTTGAGCGCGACGCCGCTGAACTCTTCGGAATCCCTTGCTGCTGATTCGTGCGGCTGCCTAGCTTCCTTTCGCAACCCGCGTTCCGCGCCACTTGAGAGGACCTTTTCCACTTGGTGATGTCGCGGTGCCTTCGATTTTATCGCCGTCGACCCGCCCTGAAAACTGATACTGCCTGGTTCCTAACGTAATTGAGAATTTGACCATTGCACCGGTCAGCGTCGGATTCTGGATCGGCAGCGGCCGGCGCATCCTCTCCGCGACGGCGTCGATCATCTGGTATCGTTGGCTGAAAGTAACAACTAATTCTTCGCTTCTTTCTTCGGCATCAAAATCGACTCGCCAGGTGCCGCCGACGCCGGCCGGCACAATCCAGAGATACAGGTACGCCTTGTCCGTGCCGTTGGCCTCCATTTTTTCCGGGACCGTGAGAGTAACGAACCGGTCGGGGTGCCATTCATCAATAGGATAATCGTGTGCCACCACGCGCGTGCCGGGCTTCAGCTCCGCCAGAACCTTGGAGCGCAGTTTCTGCATAAAATCCGGCAGCACGTAGAGTGTCAACACGCTCGCTTTGCTGATCTCGGTTTTGAACATGTCCCGCTCGGCGAATTCCACGCGGTCCTCGACCTTCTCAGCTTTCGCATTCCGGTTGCTCAGGGCAACGAGCTTGCCGTCGATATCAACGCCCAACCCTTTTGCTTTGAATTGCTTGGCGGCGGTGATGACGATGCGGCCATCGCCGGAACCCAGGTCGATGACGAAGTCATCCGCCGTGACGCCGGCCAATTTGAGCATTTCGTCGACAACCACTTGAGGCGTCGGGACATAGGGAAGCTTGCTCAACTCCTGTGCCGATACGGCAGGAGCAAACGCGGCAAGCAGCAAGCCTGCTACAATTATATTCTGGTATGTGTGCCAGGCGCGAAGACCTCGGGGGTAAATCATTGACGACTCCTTGTGATTTATTGATAGCAGGGCGCCGCAGTTCATACCGGGACTACTAATTTTTGTACAAGGTTTTCAGGAAACCTTCTTTTTCCAGCTCGTCGAGCAGACTCGAATCGACAAAGCGGCGCGGGTCGGCGCCTTTCGCCGCCGGCAGTTTGTCCAATCCTTCAAGGATGCTCTTGATGCCCGCCAGGTTGGTGCGCGGCACTCTCAGCATATGGCGCGCCTGTTGCGCATGGGCCTCTTTGACTTCATCGCGGTTTTTCGCCCGCGTCCATTTTTGGATTACCTTGACGCTGAACTCCTCGTCCTCCAGGTAAGTTCGCATCCCTTCGAGAAATCCCCTCATGAAGCGCTTGGCGGCGTCCCGCTGCCCATCGAGAAAGCGTTTTCTCGTGACCACGGTGCCGGTGATGTAAGTTTTGTTGAGCTTGGTCAGATCGAGCAACTCGGTGAAACCGAGATGCTTCGCCCGTATATTGCTCGGCAGCGAGATCGGCGCGGCGTCGATCACGCCGTTAACCAACCCTTGAACCAGCAGGCCCATTTCGTTCAGTTGGATCAGCGTCACGTCTGTCGCCGGATCTAGACCCCACATTCTAAGCGTCGAGCGGGCCAGGGCATCGGGCGTGGAGCCGAAGCGCGTAACACCGACCCTTTTGCCCTTTAAATCTTGCGGTGTTTTGATTTTCGCATTGACGATGAAGCTGTAGAGCGGCTTGTCGAGAATCGCGCCGATAAAAACCGTGTCGGCGCCGCTTAGATTAGCGGTGACGCAAGCATCGGTGACCGATTGCGCCACAGCGACTTCGCCGGTGAGCAGCGCTTGCATCGCCAGGATGCTGCTGGCATGCACGACTTCGACGTCCAGCCCGTGTTTTTTGAAATGGCCTGCCTCCACACTGATCCACGGAATCGCCTGATTGACAGTCATGGCGCTGTATGCGAGCCGCAGAGGGATTGGACGGGCTAAGTCGGCGGAGAGCCCATCGTCTCCCAGGGTCAAGATAAGAGCCACAACCGAAGCTAGCACCGCGACGCGAGTATAACCCTTCCCCCAAAGGATTTTCATTTGCCCTCCGATTGGTTGGAATCGATTCGCCGGCCCATTCTACCCAGGATGCTCCACGATTCAAACAAAAATCACACGCGTTATAAAGAGCCTCTTCAGGCTTCTGTGTGAACCAGGACTC
>JACPFE010000119.1:0-2422 GCA_016183145.1 Deltaproteobacteria bacterium
CTCCCAGCTTCCTCCGTAGTGAGTCACCCTGAGCGAATGCGAAGGGTCTTGTTTTTTAGATCAAGATTCCTCGGCCTCGCCTCGGAATGACAATTTTACTTCGCCTAGAGGGAAAGGTTTCCACCGTCGCCGACGGAGACATTATACCCGACCGCGATGTAAACCGATTGTTAGTCAATGCGCCGACCAATTGGTGCTCGACACTAATGGCCCTCGCTTGCCAGGAAAGGCCGTAGCTCGCGCACGTCGGTCAACTCATCCAAGGCATTTACCCGCCGGATGATTTCCTCTGTCCGCTCGGCGCCGAGCACCGGTTCCATCAGGAGCCGCGCCTTTGCGTTCACGCTGTCGGTGTCCAGCGGATTTTCTTTTGTGCCCGGTGCGTGGCGGGTGAAGTGGCTGACGGTGCGGCCGTCTCGGAGCGTCACCTCGACGAGGCCGCTGCGCGGGGCGGCGGGATCCATGAGCGCTGGATCGGCCACGAGCGTAACGCGCTCCTTAGCGGCGCGCACTTTCGGGTCCGCCATCCGCTCGTAGGAATGGCTATCCGCGAAAGAGACGGTACCGTCCACCAACGCCACCGCGATGATATGCTGGCAATTGACATCCGGCATGGAGCGGTCGTTGACGATGCGGGCGCCGTCCTCCGGGAGCCTCACGACGATTCGCTCCACGTTGCTCTCGCTGAGCGCGTGCTCCCGACGCAGCCTGAGGAACGCGTCCAGCGGGGCCTGAATCGGATAGCCGACGGAGAAGGGCTTGATGGCGGTTTCAGTGACGTAATAGCGGCTCCCCAGCTCCGAAATCATTTCCTCCGGTTTCGGCTCGGTGGACAGGGCGATGAGCGCGTTGTGCTCGCCATCCAACACGTCCCAGACTCCGGTAAATCCAAGCTGCACCATGATCGCCGCGGTGACGCCGTTGCGGGCGCCCATGCCGGCGAAGTCGAACGCTTTCTCAACGTGCTCGGCGTCGCGGACCCAGCTCCACAGTCCCGACACCTGCTGGGCGGCGTAGGAAAGCGCGTAGCGCATCCCGCTTTCATCCAGTCGCGCCAACGATGCCGCCGCCGCCACGCTGCCAAGAGTCGAGCTGGTGCCCTCGGCGCTGCGGTGTGTCGCGCGTACGAGGTCCGCTCCGAGTGCCAGGAGAAAACGACAGCAGACATCGTAACCGAGCGTGACCGCGCTCAGCAGCTCCGCTCCCGATCTGCCCTCGCGTTCGGCCATCGCGAGGGCCGCGGGCACCACGGCGCAACCAGGATGGGCTTTTGTCACCGGCTCAAAGTCGTCGGTCTCGTCAGCATGGGCGAACATGCCGTTGACCAGAGCGGCGTTTACGGCCGAGGTCTTAATTTCGGTGGTGACAATGGTCGCTTCCGCAACCCCGCCCTGCGCCCGCGCGTACCGGACCGCCATCTCTCCGGGTTTGAGATGGGCTCCCGAAACCATCGCGGCCAGCGTGTCCAGGATGCGATGCCTCGCTTCCCGGGCCACCTCCGGCGCGAGGCTCCGCTCCCGCGCCTCCGCCATATAGCGCGCCAGCCGCCTGGTAATATCATCAGCGGACATCTAAACCCTCAGCCTGTGTTCGAAGTGTTAGCTCACTGCGGTCCCAATGACGATGTCCTTGCACAAATCCAATGATTGGTTAGGAAGCGGATAATGGGTTAGGTTCCGATAATTTCGTTCAATCCTTCAATAACCTGAGCCAATTCCTCCGGAGACGCCCGAGCTATCACCTTTCCAATCCTTTCGACCGCAAGCGTGCGAATCTGACTGATTTTCACCCACGATTTTTTTGGGAGCCTCTTTGCGTGAAGTTCAAGCGTTAAAGGAAACCCGGCGCGTTGAAGTTGACTCGTAAGCGCAACGGCAATCACAGTTCCAGAACGTTCATTGAAAACGTCCTGGCTTAGAATCAAGACCGGACGCAATCCTGCTTGCTCACGTCCGCGTACCGGATTCAAGTCGGCCCAGCGGATCTCGCCCCTCAGTATTCGGGCCATTCTGCAAGATCCTCGGAAAGACCCTCTTCAGCAAGAGCCTTCTCAAATGCCGGGTCGAGTTTCGCGCACTCTTGGGCCAGTCGACTCCTCTCAAGGCGCGCGAGTTTCTCCGCAACCGCTTCCTCAATGGCCTGACTACGGTTGGGAAAGACTTGCTTCTTAACCAGTTGATCGAGACGATCCAGGGTGGATTCGTCCAAAGAAATTGCGACTTTTGATCTTGCCATGACTCACCTCACGGTATGACGATAGTTCATACCCTAACCCGAGTCAAGGCAACCTAGGGAATCAACGGTTTTGCGAACTTCCAAGCTTAAGCGTCACCGAACAAACGAAACAAAGGGACCACAGTGTTTTTCCGTTTCGCGTTGCGGAAAGAACCAGTGTGCCCATTTCCCCTGCCAAGTTTACCCC
>JACPFE010000119.1:2437-4236 GCA_016183145.1 Deltaproteobacteria bacterium
GTGTTGGCGGCAAACACCTCTTCCGGCTTGACCGCGCGGGGCAGGATCTTCTGCTCATGGGCGAACCGGATGATGGCCTCCAGCGCCTTTCGATTGCGTTCCACACCGTTTGGGAGCGGATCGTCGCCGACGATGCTCCGCCGCTTCGCCAGGGTCTGTGCCTCGACTGGCAGCTCGATGCCTGAGCTGAGCTCTCTAAGGAACTGAACCTTGGCGGCCTCGAAGCCGGCGAACAACCGGGGCGCCAGCGAGGGATCGGACTGGAGCAGAGAGTCCTTTACCACGACCGTGTGGTTGATGGGATAGATGCCGGTCTTTCTGTACCACGCGGCCTCGGCCGCAGCCGCGTCTGGAATGAGCGGCTTAATGTCTGGAGAGTCGACCTTGCCGACGCCGATGGCGGCTGCGAGTTCACCCTTGACGAGCATCTCGGCCAGCTTCGCCCCCGGTCGCTCCATCACGTTGGCGGGTTTTCGGTACTCCTGAACATGTTCTTCGTCGACCACCACCCATGTGATCTTGTCGAGATCGACGCCGTACTCCGTCGCGAGAATCCCCCTCGCCCAAACACCGGTGGTAACGGTGTAAGCTCGAACGCCCACCTTCTTGCCCTCGAGATCCTTCGGTGACTGGACGCCGGCTTTTGCATTATAGGCGATCGGGGAGTGATGAAAATGGCGCACGACGAAGACGGGCAGCGCCGTAAACGGTTTGTTATGGGCTTTGGCAGTCAGGTAGGTCGTAATGGCCATCTCGCACAGGTCGAATTCAAGGGTGCGGCACATGCGGCGAAACGCTCCGATGATCGGCGAGATCTCGACATGCTCGAATAGGATGCCGGGCACCGACACGGCGCCGTCCTTCAGACTTTTGGTGTGGGGGTAATTGCCAATGGCGGTCTTGAGAATCGTCATATTATCCTCCCAACTCGATCACCGGGGTAACGATCTACGCCGCGTCAACCCGAAACACGAAACGCGGAACTCCCATCCGCGGGCTTCTCGCAAACGCAGCCATAGTTGAGCGTGTAGCTGCGTTGTTTATCCAGGGGGTCTAAATGAAAACAGAGGTAAGGAATAAGCTTTCGAAGAAACAAACGGGCCGGATGACGCACCGGAGCATCCAAAAACTTCCACAGCTTGCTGCGGTTGGATGGAAATAAATAGCGGTAGGATACCGCGATCCGATGGCCCAGGTACCAAAAATAACCGCCCAACGGCTCGATGGAAACGACGCGGAAGCCGGCTTTTTCGAAGAGATAGCGCAAGCCGAATTTTGTAAAGCGAAAATAATCATTCGGCGCGCCGTGTTCTTCCCAACCTTGCGGTGCTACCAAGATCAACCGCCCTCCCGGGCGCAGCACCCGAAACATTTCCTTCAAGGCGTCCAGCGGCTCGCGCAGGTGCTCGAGCACCTCGATATTCACAACCCCATCGAAGACGTCCGCTTTAAACGGAATCATATAGAGGTTGCCGGCGACGTCGAGCTCGCCGTAGCGTCGCTTTCTTTGCGGCTTCATATCCATCGCCGTCGTGCGAGCTTGGGGGAAGAAATGAGGATACTTGCAGTTCCCCGCGCCGCCGTCGAGCAGGCGCGCTTGGGGTTTCACCGTAGCCGAAATCTCATGGAGGAAAAGGTCGATTCCGTAACGCGCCAGCCGGCTTTTGCTTACCGGTTTCACTCTATACGAAGAAGGTCTTCGCTCCGGCGACAAGTCATTTTGATCTGCCGCAGTCAATCCTTTTGCACCGCGACGCATCGGGCTAGTCCCCCGCCAACTTCTTTCCCGCCAACTCCGA
>JACPFE010000120.1 GCA_016183145.1 Deltaproteobacteria bacterium
GAGCACGGGTTCGTCTTCAAAGACGTCCACCGCGGCAAAGCCCGGGCGGCCGGCCTTTAGAGCTTCGACCAGCGCGTCTTCGGCGATGATTCCGGCGCGGCTGGTGTTAACGATAAGCGCGGTGGGTTTCATGCGCGCCAGGTCCGCGCCCGTGACGATGGCGCGCGTCTCGCCATTGAGCGGGAGATGGGGGCTCAGGATGTCGCTTTCAGCGAAGAACGCTTCGCGGCTTGCCGCGATCTCGTATCCGGCCTCGCGCGCGCGCGCCACAGATCCCTCTCGACCCCAGCACACTACCCGCGCGCCCAACGCCTGCCCCACATGCGCCACCAGGCTGCCGATGCGGCCATGGGCGTAAATGCCGAGCGTTTTTCCCTGGACGCAAAACCCAACCGTCGATTGCCAGTACCCCTCTCTCAGCCGCTGCACTTCGTACGGGATGTGCCGCAGCGCGGCGAGAATAAGGCCCCAGGTAAGCTCCGCGGTCGGGTGCGGGGTGGCGAAGCCGGCCGCCGAGACCACGACGCCATGCTCGGTGCAAGCATCGACGTCGATATGTCCCGTGCTGCGCCCGGTCTGGCTGACGAGCCGGAGTTTGGGCAGGCGCTCGATCAACGCGCGGGGAAATGGCGAGCGTGCCTGCGTCAAGATCACGGCGTCGGCGTCTTTCAACCGCTCCGCGAGACGAGCCGGGTCTTTCTCTGTGTCGTTGTGGACCACGACCTCGTGTCCCGTGAGCTTCGCGTAGCAGCGCAGCGTGCGGAAGGCGTCTTGATAGTCATCGATCACGACGAGCTTCATCAATATCCTCTACAACAGATTTTGCGCCGGTCATCAACTGCGCCCATCCAATGAGGCGACCTTCGTCTTGCTCTATTTCACCGGATCATTGTATATGAAGTACACGCCTCAGATGGAAAAAAGGATGGCAAAGCAAAGGGGGAAAGAAATGAACAAGATTGTGAAAACTGTCTCCGCAATTGTGCTGGTTTGTGTCCTTGCGCTGCATTCCGGGATCGCAGCAGCGCAGACTTATCCGAGTAAGCCGGTGCGCCTCATCATTCCTTTCCCGCCGGGCGGGAGCAACGACATCGTGGGGCGCTTCATCGCAACTAAGTTGTCAGAACGGCTCGGCAAGCAAGTCGTCGCGGACAACCGCGGCGGTGCGGGAGGCGTCATCGGCACCGAAGCCGCGGCGAAATCGGAGCCCGATGGTCACACCCTGCTCGTCATCTCTTCCGCGTACGCGATCAACACCTCGCTCTACAAACTGCCGTACGATCCGGTCAAAGCCTTTACTCCGGTCGCCAAGCTCGGAACCGGCCCCAACGTTTTCGCCGTCCATCCGGGCGTCCCCGTCAATTCCGTCAAAGAGTTCATCGCGCTCGCCAAGGAAAAACCCGGCCAGTTGAATTTCGCGGCGGCGGGCGTCGGTAGCTTTCAGCATCTCGGAACCGAGCTCTTTAGGGTCATGGCCGGGATCGACGTCGGCATCGTCCAGTTCAAAGGCGGCGGCCCCGCCATGATCGACTTAATCGGAGGCCATACCCATGCCACGCTCGGCTCGCTCATACAGTTCATACCCCATATCAAGTCCGGCAAGGTCAAGGCGCTGGGCACCGGTGGAGCCAAGCGCAGCGTCTCGTTGCCCGAGGTGCCGACCATCGCCGAGGCCGGCGTCCCCGGCTACGAAGCGAACAACTGGTGGGGCATCCTCGCGCCCGCAGGCACGCCGCGCCCGATCATCGACCGGCTGTACAAAGAGATATCAGGTGTCCTGAGCGCGGCGGAAACACAGAAGGTGTTCGGCGACCAGGGCGCGGAGGTGGACAAGTTGGGACCGGCCGAGTTCGCCCCCTACATCGCGGCTGAAACGGCCAAATGGGGCAAGGTTATAAAAGAAGCCAACATCAAAGCGGAGTAGAGAACGCTCACCACGAAGAGCGCTCTTCGATGGAACTCAGAGCAGGCTCCGGACACGAAGGTTTTCGTAGGGTGCGCTGTTACCCGTTCGGCAGCGCGATTCGGATGGGACCCGGCTACTTCCCGAGCATGCTTGGCGGGATCCTGCTACTGTTCGGCCTCTACGTGATGATCGTCGGACTGCGCAGGGGCGAGAAGATCGCGGTTCACTGCTCGCTTCGCGCCCTGATCGTGCTGCCCCTCTCGGTGGTCGCCTTCGGAGTTTTGATGCAGCATGCCGGCTTCATACCGGCGCTGGCGGCACTTACCTTCGGTTCAGCCTGCGCGGGACGGGAGTTCAAGTTCGTCGAGGTCTTGTTGCTGACTGTTATTTTGACCGCGCTCTCGGTCGCCGTATTCATCTGGGGTCTGGGCCTGCCGTACCCATTGATCAAAGGCTTCTGACGCATTCGCCATGGAACTCTTCAACCATCTGATCTTCGGCTTCAGCGTGGCGCTCTCGCTGCAGAATCTGCTCTACTGCTTCATCGGCGTGCTGGTGGGGACGCTGATCGGCGTGCTGCCGGGCATCGGGCCGATGGCGACCATCGCGATGCTGTTGCCGCTCACCTTCAACGTGCCGCCGGTTGCGGCCATGATCATGCTCGCCGGCATCTACTACGGCGCCATGT
>JACPFE010000143.1 GCA_016183145.1 Deltaproteobacteria bacterium
ATGCATCTCCTGCAAAAAGAGATCATGGGGCGATATTTCGACCAGGTTACACGGGCCGCGGAACAAGGAGACAACAAAGCCGTCTATATGCTGATCAGCGGCAATCCGGTTGAAATCGTCCACGCCTTCGACATGGTTCCCGTTTATCCCGAAATCGACGCCTTGCAACTCGCGGTTAAAAAGGCGGCTCTGCCTTTTATCCTGAAGGCCGAAGAGCTTGGCTACTCGATGGACAACTGCGCCTACGTCAAAGCGGATGTCGGTCTTTTCCTGGGCGACCGCAAGACTCCCTTCGCGACCATCCCCCTCCCCTCGCTGATTCTCTGCAACTACGTCGGCTGCAACGTTTACTTGCAGTGGTTCGAGCATCTGGCCGAATATTGCGACGGCGAGATTTACAAC
This sequence comes from Deltaproteobacteria bacterium, assembly GCA_016183145.1. Lineage (GTDB taxonomy): Bacteria > Desulfobacterota > Binatia > UBA9968 > UBA9968 > JACPFE01. The sequence goes on from JACPFE010000143.1 coordinate 403, forward strand.
CTGGACATACCTTTTTTGCGCGACCCCTCGGGCGTCCCTTCTAAAGAAGACGTGGAATACGTGGTGCGCCAGCTTGAGGAGGTCATCGAAGTCTGCGAGCGCATGACGGGAAAGAAGCTCGACTGGGCCAAGCTCAAAAAAATCGTGGCGATTTCCGGCGAAACCGGCGAGCTGTGGTCAAAGATCAAAGCGCTGACGAAACATGTCCCTTCGCCGTTCGATAACTACTTCGACTCGGTCACGATGATGGCGCCGCTCTATTGTTTGCGCGGAACCGAAGACGGACTGAGGTTCTTCGAAACGGCGCTCAAAGAAATGGAAGAAAAGGTTCGCCTGGGAATGGGGCCGCTCCCCCAAGAACGCTACCGTTTCGTCATCGAAGGCCCGCCGCCCTGGCCGTACTTGCGGACCTTCCGCGATATGTTCGCCAAATGGGGCGCCGTCGCCGTGGCCTCGACCTATTCCACGGTCGGCGGCATATGGGAATTCGGCTTCAAGCATGATCCAAATCATCCGCTCGAGTCGATCGCCCAGCATATGCTTCAGTGGAACGTGACCAACCGCAATTTCCTTCAGCGCTATGAACAGATCGCCCGCTACATCAAGGAATGGTCTGCGGACGCGCTGGTGATTCATTCGGTGAAAAGCTGCCGGCTCTTCTCCGCCGGCCAGGGCGATATGCGCGAGTATTTTACCAAAGAGCTCGGCGTACCGACGCTGCTCATCGAATCGGACATCGAAGACCCGAGATACTTCTCTGAGGCGCAGCTCAAAAACCGGATCGATGCCTTCTTCGAATCCCTGGAGCACAGAAAATTAGTGCGCGACCAGCAGGCTGCGGGAGGCAACGCATGATTTACGCTGCGGGCATCGACGTCGGCTCGACCCAGACCAAAGGCATCATCATCGATCAAGACCAGCGTATCATCGCGCGCGCGTTGGGCATGACCGGCGCCAATGTCACCCGCGCCGGCGCGAATTGCTTTAACGAGGCATTAAAGCTTGCCAACGTAAAGCGTGAAGACGTGCGCTACGTCGTCGGCACCGGCTACGGGCGCTACAAGGTGACTTTCGGCGATGCGCAGATCACCGAAATCAGTTGCCACGCCCGGGGCGCCTATTATCTTTTCCCAAACACCAAGACCGTCATCGACATGGGCGGCCAGGACGCCAAGGGCATCAAAGTCGGCGCAGGCGGCGAAGTCAAAGACTTCGTCATGAACGACAAATGCGCGGCGGGCACCGGCCGATTCCTTGGCAGCGCCGCCGAAGCGCTGCTGCTCAACCTGGATGACATCGGCGAGATTGCGCTCAAGGCGAAAAATCCGGTGCGCCTCACCACCGTCTGCACCGTCTTCGTCGAGTCCGACATCATGTCCTACCTCGCGCAGAACAAAAAAGTCGAGGACATCCTCGGCGGCGTTCACAGCGCGATTGCCGCGCGGACGATCTCCCTGGTGCGGCGCGTCGGTATCGAGCCGGAAGTCACTTTTACGGGCGGCGTGTCGCGCAACATCGGCATGGTGCGCGCGCTGGAAGAAAAACTGGGGTTGAAGCTCAACGTGAGCCCGGACTCGCATTACGTCGGCGCCCTCGGCGCAAGTCTCTTCGCGCTCGAGCGCGCACTGGCGGGAGCCAGCAGCGGGACGCACGAAACGACGGCGGCCGGGGCGGGAACTACTGCCTAACGCCTGTTTCAGCCGAAGGCTGATCCGCCTCTGGCGGGGCCGATTGCCTAGCCTGAGGAGGATTCATGGTTTTTGTCGCCGGCATTGACATGGGAGCAAAATCGACCAAGGCGGTGATCTTGGACGACCAGCGGCGGATTCGCGGCAGCAGCTTCATCAGGACTCGCCCCGACTTTGCCGCCATCGCCAGGGAAGTGCTCGATCTTGCCCTGCAGAATGCGGGAATCAAAGAAAGCGACCTCAGTTATATCGCGACCACCGGCTTCGGCCGCTACAACGTCCCCTTTCGCGATATTCAGATCACCGATATCACCTGCGTCGGGACCGGCGCGGTGTTTCTCTTTCCGAAGACGCGCACCGTGCTCGACATCGGCGCGCAAAGCACCCGGGCGCTGCGCGTCTCCGAAACCGGCAAGGTCAAAGAGTTCCGCACCAACGACAAGTGCGCCGCCGGCGCCGGGGGCTTCATAGGGCGAGCGGCCAAATACTTGGAAATCGAGATCGAGGACGTGGGGCGGCTTTCTTTGGAAGCCGCCAAGCCGCAGACCATCAGCAGCGTCTGCGCGGTGTTGGCTGAATCCGAAATCATCAACCATGTCTCCGCCGGCGAGGGGGTGGAAAACATTTTGCGCGGCGTCCACAACTCCCTCGGTTCGAGGGCGCTGGCGCTCATGAAGCGGGCCGGATTAGAGGACGAAGTCACCTTCGTCGGCGGCGTGGCGCGGCAAAAAGGCATGATCAAGGCGCTCGAAGATACGGTCAAACGCAAGGTCAACGTCAGCGACGAGCCGCATATGGTCGGCGCCCTGGGCGCGGCGCTGCTCGCCCTGCGCCGGCTAGAAAAACTCCAACAAGACAAAAGGACTGAGTTGCGAGGACTGAGTGCTGAGAAAGAAAAACCTCAGTCCTCAGCACTCGTTACTCAGCACTGACAAGAAAGCGAGGGTCCCATGATGGAGCTTAAAGAAAAATCGGCGCTGATTTGCGGCGGAGGAGGCGGCATCGGCCGGGCGATCGCGTTGGCGCTGGCGCGGGCGGGTGCCAGAATCGCCGTCGCGGATATCGCCAAAGAGAATGCCGAAAAAGTTTGCACGGAAGCCAAGGCGCCCGGTGTGGACACCATGTCATGTCCCGTCGATCTCACAAAAAAGGCCGAAGTCGATCGCATGGTCGCTGAGATCGTCGGACGCTTCGGACAAATCAACATTCTGGTCAACTGCCAGGGCTGGGACCGCCTCGAGCCTTTTGTCGAGAGCAACGAAGAAACCTGGGAGAAACTATTAGCGATCAATTTCAAATCGGTCCTCTATACCGCCAAAGCCGTACTGCCGCACATGATCTCCAGCGGCGGCGGCAAGGTGGTTAACATCGCCTCGGACGCGGGCAGGGTGGGTTCAAGCTGGGAAGCGGTTTATGCCGGATCAAAAGGCGCAGTGATCGCCTTCTCGAAAACCATCGCGCGGGAAGTGGCGCGCTACAAAATCAACGTAAACGTGGTCTGTCCGGGACTCACCGAAACGCCGCTGCTTCAAGCGGTGCGAACCCAATCCGAGCAAACAGGGCGAATCATCGAAGCGGTGACCAAAGCGACGCCGTTTCGCCGCCCGGCGCAGCCGGAGGAGATCGCCGAAGCGGTCCTGTTTTTCGCTTCCCCCGCCGCCGACTTCATCACCGGACAGACGCTCAGCGTGAGCGGCGGGCTGACAATGGTGTGAGAACTCCCTCGCCCTAACCCGCATCCGCCGGAGGCGGATCAGCCTCAGGCTGAAGCGGGCGAGGGAACTTACTTTCTCCTACTCGGGAGAATAAAGTTTCGCCCTCTCCCTCTGGGAGAGGGCAGGGGTGAGGGCAAAAGGACGGATGGCAGCAGTAAGTTCGGAGGATCAACAGAAGCTCAATGGAGTGAAAGCGATCGACTTCATGTACTACTACATCGACAGAGATAAATTGTTATGAAACCAGAAGAACGCATTTTGGAATCACCGAACAAGCACAAGGACTTTGTCGTTAGCGGATCTCTTGTTTCCATAAGAGACCGGCAAAGTAAACTCGCCACACAGGCGGAAGCGGCCTCGAAAGCCGAAGGCAAAGTCCTCACCGCCGGCGAGATCCTGACCATCGAGGAGGTCGCGGCGAAATCGATAGACGGCCTCGACATGGCGAAAACTCTCAGCGCCATGGGCGATATCGGTCCGGAGGCGCGCCTGTTTATCTATCGCCCCAACGGAAAACTCGCGCGCCACGAAGTTTTCGCCGACCCGCGCGTGTGCGTCGATATTCACCGGGGCGCCGTCATCGAGAATCTTACCGAGAAGCCCAAGGATGTCAGCGGCTGGCGCACCCACGAATTTTTTATCGACACCAAGGGTTGCCTGGGAGATGAGTGCGGCCGCTGCGCGATCGTCTGCCCGGAAAACGCCATACACCTGAGAGGCAAGGGAAAAGGGAGTTTTCACGAGATCGACCCGTTGGCGTGCAAGGGCTGCTATATCTGCTGGGTGGAATGTGTGCGCACCGCCGCCGACTGCATCCTGGTGGACGGCAAGACATTCGACCCGGTGATGCGGGCGAAGCACTTTGGGGAATGAACATAGGGGTACTCAATTCGAAAAAAACGTCAAACAACCCTCGCCTCGAAGTCGAGAGGTTTTAATCTCGTGGAGACGAAGGCAACAAGAAACATTCCCTCTCCACCACGTCTTCGTGGGGGAGAGGGTCAGGTTGAGGGGGCACTCGCCGAAGGGGCAACGCACGGGAGCCCTCACCCCTGCCCTCTCCCGCAAAGCGGGCGAGGGTAAACTCAACGGAGGCTGAGAACAAGTGGCAACAGTTTTATCTGGTAACGCAGCAGCGGCATGGGGATTCAGGCTTTCGCGTGTCCAGTGCTATCCCTACTATCCCATCACGCCTTCCACCGGCTGTTCCCAGCAAATTTCGCGCTGGGTCAATGATGGAGCGATGGACGCGCTGACGATCAACGCCGAATCGGAACACAGCGCCGCAAGCCAGATTATCGCGGCGGGAAAGAGCGTCCGCGCCGGCACGGCGACCTCTTCCAAGGGGCTCCTCTATATGATCGAAGTGCTGGAGAACGCCGCCGGCGCCGGCGTCCCCGCCGGCATATTCCTCGGCAACCGGGCCACCGGGGCGCCGATCAACATCTGGGCCGACAATACCGATGCCTACGCCATGCGCGACAGCGGCGCGATCCAACTGTTCGCCTCCGACGCCCAAAGCGCGCTCGATGGCGTCATCCAGGGTTATCGCATCGCCGAAGACATCAAGGTTCGGCTTCCCTTCTCGGTGAATCTGAGAGGCTTTACCGGCACCCACGCCTACGAGGGAGTGGAAATTCCGGATCAGAAAGCGGTTGACAGTCTGCTTCCTTCTTACGTGCCGCTCTATTCGTTGTTCGCGCCGGGTAAGCCGGTCACTTACGGCGCGATGCTTTCGGCCTATCCCTACCGGCGCCACAAGCGCAATCAGATGGAGGTGTTGCGTCAGGCCACCGCCGTGGCGCAGAAAGTCGGCAAAGAGTTCGGCAAGACCTTCGGCCGCGCTTACGGGCTCTTCGAGTGGATCGGCGACCCCAAGGCCGACCTTGTCATTGCTCTGATGGGTGAATCGGCAAGCCCAGGCGAAGTCGTCGTGCGCCACCTTCAGGGCCGCGAAGGAATTCCCGGCGTCGCGCTCCTGAAAATCCGCCTTTTTTCTCCTTTTCCCGCGCGCGAGATCGCCGAAGCGCTGGCTAAAGCGAAGACCAAAGCGGTGGTGGTTCTCGACGAAGGTCTGCAACATGGCGCGGTCTTTCCCCCGCTCGCGCAGCGCCTGACCACGGCAGTGCACCTCCATCTGGAGGGCAAGGGACCCAGGATCGCCAGCGTGATCGGCGGCCTGGGCGGCAGCGAAGTCAGGCAGGAGCATTTCCAGTTGATGTTCGCTCTCGCCGACAATATTGCTGCGGGCAAACCGGTGCGTACCGAACCCTATTGGTTGGACATCGACGAGGATCCGATCTTCTGCGAGAGCGAAGCGCAGGTAAGCCCCAAGCTGCTAAAAAAATGGGGCGAGGTCTGGCGCCGTCATGAGCGCAAGGAAAAATATTTCGCGCCGATCCCGGCCGACACCCATGAGATTCGGATTTATAGCCGCGCCGGCCAGGGCGCCATCACCTCGGCCGTCGGCTTCACCGGCGCGGGAATCTTGAGCGGCCATCAGCTCCTGACCGTGCCGGCATTCGGCTCCGAGCGGCGCGGCGCGATTATTACCACCGACACCCTGATCAATCTGAACAAGGACAAGAAGGTGCGTTCTTTCAACCGCGCTTGGAACGCGGTGGTCCTTTACGACGATACGATCCTCTATTCGCCGGAACACCAGGTTTTGGACGGATTGAAAGAAGGCGGTCTGCTGCTGGTCAACACCGCCAATCTCACGACCAAAAAAATCCGCCAAATCCTCAACGCGAGCGAAAGCCGCGTCCGGGTTTTCACCGTGAACGCCAATGAGATCGCGCATAGGATCGGTCTGAAACATATCAACATGACGATGCTCGGCGCCTTCCACAAGGCCTACCAGGAAATCCCTTTCGATGTCGCGCAGACTTACTACGAAAAGAACGTGCCGCGGCCCCGCGATGCGAGCATGGAGGCGATCCGCCAAGGCTTCGCCCAAACTACGGATCAAGTAACCATCAAGCCTAAGAAAGAAAGCCGCCTGGTCACCACCCAGGAATTCCTCGATTGGCGTCCCGACGATCACGGCATGGAGAGCTGGCCTTCTGCTGTGGAAGAATACCAACACGGATGAGGAAAGCATGTACAAGATTCTCTTTAATCGCCATATCGGTCTGAACCCGCACAGTCTTATGCTGCCTGAGCCCGTCCAGGACATTGCCGAGTACGGCGCCATTCCGACGACCGGGTTGACCTCGGGACATCAGGGTTGCGCGGGCTGCGGCATGGTCAGCGGCACCAATCAGGTTTTACGCGCGCTCAAGTTGACGGGGAAACACGTCGTGGCGAGCATCGGCACCGGCTGCAACGAAGTCATCACCACGCAAAACACTTCCTGCTGGGGCGACGCTTCCGTGGACCATAACAATTTTCCCAACACCGGGGCGACCCTGAGCGGCAACATCGCGGCTTTGAAGGCGCTGGAAATGGCCGGCCTGGCGTCCGCGGATGCTTTCGTCAATCTCGGCATGGCGGGAGACGGCGGCACCTACGACATCGGTTTGCAGGCCCTTCTGGCATGGATTGCCCGTGGAGAGAACGGCCTCTACGTTTGTCTCAACAATCAGGCGTATATGAACACCGGAGTTCAGGGATCGGGCGCCACCCCCTTCGGCACCAACACCAGCACGACCCCTTTCGGCAAAATTGTCCACGGCAACCAGCGCACACCGCAATACCTGCCGGATCTCGCGCTCGCCGCCGGGGCGCGCTACGTCGCCACCGCCTGCCCCGTTCATCATCGGGATCTGATGATCAAAGTGCAGAAAGCGGCCGCCATCGAGGGGCCCTGCGTGATCGAGATTTATTCCGTCTGCCCGGAGGGTTGGAAAAGTGAGACCGACGTCTTTCACGAGATCACCCAGCTCGCCCTTGAGACCCGCGCGTGGATTCTCTACGAGGCCGAGCGCGATCATAAAAACAACATGGTGCTATTCACTTTGAACTACGCGCCGAAGAAGCATCGGCCGGTTTCGGAATATCTACAGATGCAGGAGCGTTTCTCCGGCATGAGGGAGCTTGCCGAAATGGTCGAGAAGACCCAGGAGATCATCGAGGCCCGATGGTCTTTCTGGAACCCCGTGCTAGCGGCCAATCAGACCCATGGGGAGGAAAGAGTCCATGATGCATGACTTCACCCTGCGCGTCGCCGGCGAGTCGGGCGAAGGCGTCATCACAGTCGGTGAAACCGTCGCCCGGATCGCGGCGCGGGAAGGGCTCCAACTCGTCACCTTTCGCACCTTTCCCGCCGAAATCAAGGGCGGCGCCTGCATGATGCAACTGCGGCTGAGCGATCAAAAAATTTCTTATCACGGCGAGAAGGTCGATTGCCTGGTGGCACTCAACCAGGCGGCTTTGGATGAAAACTTTCCCGATCTCAAAGAACAAGGCGTTTTGTTGTGCGAGGCGGAGTGCGACGTCATCGAGGACGGGCTGTCGGCCACCGTCTACAAAGTTCCCTTCGAGCGGATTGCGGTGCGGGAGATCGGCAGCCGCATCAGCAAGAATATTGTGGTGCTCGGCGTTTTAGCCGAGCTCTTGGCAATTCCCAAACCAAGAGTCGAAGAATTTCTCGCCGAAAAGTTCGCCAAGAAGAGCGAGGCGATCCTGGATCACAACATGCAAGCGCTGGAAAAAGGCATTTGCTTCGCGCGCGAAAATTTCTCCAAGCGGGAGGGCTTCGGCTTTCCGCCGGGGAAACCGGAACGCCACCTGCTCATGACCGGCAACGAGGCGATCGCGCTGGGCTCGGCGGCGGCGGGAGTCAAATGTTTCTTCGGCTATCCGATCACACCGGCCTCGGAAATCATGGAATGGTTGGCCGTCCATCTTCCCAGGATGGGCGGCAAGGTGCTCCAGACCGAGGATGAAATCTCGGCGATCTGCGCCGTCGCCGGCGCCTCCTGGGCGGGTGAAAAGGCGATGACCGCCACCTCCGGGCCCGGCGTGTCGCTGATGTCCGAGGCCTTAGGGTTGCTTTCCATCGCGGAGATCCCGGCGGTGATCGTCGATTCGCAACGCGGCGGACCCAGCACCGGGTTGCCGACCAAGACCGAGCAATCCGACCTCATGCTCGCCATTCACGGCTCCCACGGCGACGCGCCCCGGGTTGTCATCGCTCCCACCTCGGTGTCGGAGTGCATCACCATGATGGGCGCGGCTTTTTATTTCGCCGAGAAATACCAGATGCCGGTGATCGTCCTGGTCGATCAGGCGCTCTCGGCGCGGGTGGAGACGGTTAAACCCGGCATCGTCGAGGAGATCCCCAAATCCTCCCGGCTGCGCGCCCAGGCGCCGGCGGAGGGAAACTTTGCCCGCTATAAGTTGGCGAACTCTCCGGTTTCGCCCGCGGCGATACCGGGAACCGACGGCTGCGAGCACATGGTCACCGGGATGGAGCACGACGAGTTCGGCAACTTCGCCTGCGACGACGAAACCCACACCGCGATGACAGTGAAACGGTTTCGCAAACTGGAAGAGATCGAACACGACCCTCTGACTCAGAATCTTTGTCAGTCCATTGGTGAAGGCCGGGCCGATATCGGCGTGGTTACCTGGGGTTCCTCGGCCGGGCCGGTCGAGGAGGCGATCGCGGAAGCGCGGCGGCTCGGTATTTCGGTGCGCGGGCTGGTGCCGAAGATTTTAAATCCGCTGCCTCACGCGCAGATGAAAAAGTTCTTCTCCGAGGTGAACCGGGTCATCGTTCCCGAACTGAACTTCACCGGGCAATTAGCTTCGCAGTTGCGGGCAACTTACCGCGTTCCGACCATCAGCCTGACCAAAATCAAAGGGGTGCCTTTGGAGCCCAGCGAGATCGTAGCAAAAATCATCGAGGCCACCGACGGCCTCCAGCAAAGGAGCGCGCGGCGCTATGGAAGAGCAAGATAAATTTTGCGACTATCTGAGCGGCGTCAACCCGGTCTGGTGCCCCGGCTGCGGCTACTATGGGATCCTCGGGGCATTGGTGGAGGCGTTCGTCGACCTCAAGCTACCGTCCAAGGAGCTTGCCCTGATATCGGGAATCGGCTGCGCTAGCCGCCTACCTTACTTTGTCAAGTCTTATGGCTTTCACGGTATTCATGGCCGCGCTCTGCCGATCGCCCAGGGCGTCAAGATAGCCAATCCAAATCTCACCGTGGTCACGGTGGGCGGAGACGGCGATGGCCTCGCCATCGGCGGCGGCCACTTTCCCCACGTCGCGCGCAACAACGTCGATTTGACCTACATCCTTTTCAATAACGCGATCTACGGAATGACCAAAGGGCAATTCTCGCCGACCACGACTTTGTTCTCGTCTACGAAGACTTCTCCCTTCGGCCTGACCGGAGAGGCGCTCAATCCGTCGGCCCTGGCCATCGTCTACGGCGCAAGCTTCGTGGCGCGGGGTTTTTCCGTCAAGAAGGAACAACTGAAGGATTTGATCATGCAGGGCATTCGCCACCCGGGTTTCGCCTTCATCGAAATCCTCAGCAGTTGTTCTTCTTTCAACACCACGGACATGAACGTGGCGCGCCTCTTGAAAGCCATCGATACCGTGCCCGCCGATCACGATCCCGAGAACCCGGTGGAGGCTTTGCGGCTGGCCGGCGATGAATCGAAAATCCACCTCGGCGTGCTGCGCCGCAGCTCGCGGCCCAGCCTGGAAGACCGTTTTCAGGAGATTGAGAAAAAAGCGCAGCGCGGTAAATCCCATGGCATCGATAGCCTGGTCCGGCAATTCGCTTAGGTTCCCAAGGAGGCATTGTCTTGTACCAATCGCTCAACTATCAGAAGCAAGGGCCAGTCTCCGTCATTCAGATCAACCGGCCCCAAAAGAAGAACTCGCTGAACACCGAATTAAGACACGAGATGGAAGAGGTCATGAGAGAGATCGCCGCCGACGCTAAGCAGCGCGCCGTGATCCTCACCGGCGGTGAGGAGATCTTTTGCGCCGGTGCCGACATCAGCGAGATCGAAGGAGCCGCCAGCGCCGAGGCCGCCTATCAACACGCGCGGGAATTTCAAATTCTCTTCGAGCAGCTCGAAGCCCTGCCGCAACCGGTCATCGCCGCAGTTTCCGGCTACGCGTTGGGCGGCGGCTGCGAGTTGGCCCTGGCGTGCGATTTTCGCATCGCCTCAGACACAGCACGCTTCGGCCTGCCCGAAATTAAGATCGGCGCCTTCCCCGGCGGCGGCGGCACCCAGAGGCTGCCGCGGCTCATCGGTACGGCAAAGGCAAAAGAGATGATTTTGATCGGCGATCCGATCACGGCGGAGCAAGCCCTCGCGGTCGGTCTGGTCATGAAAGTGACGCCGAAAGCGAGGCTGATGGAAGAAGCCAATGCCTTTGCCGGCAAGCTCGCTTCCCTACCCCGCCTCGCGCTGCAAGCGTCCAAGATGTTGATTAATCGAAGCCAGGAAATGGATCTGGCCTCGGGACTCGAATTGGAGGCAAGAAGCTTTGGCGCCATCGCCCACACCCATGATCTGGCGGAGGGAACCAAGGCTTTCATGGAAAAACGGAAACCGAACTTCACCGGCGATTGAGAAACGGACATGGGCACGAACATCGCCTGAGGGAAACGACCGAACCACGTCATGGGAAAGGAAGATAAATTTCCGCGCCGATCCGAAGCCGAGTCTTTATACTCTCCCCCTCGACGGGGGAGAGTTAGAGTGGGGGGTGCTTCGGCATGCGAGCGTCAACTGGCTCATCACCCCTATCCTGACCCCTTCGACTCTGCTCAGGGCAGGCTTCCCCCGTCAAGGGGGAAGGAACACTTTGGGCAATGAGGTGGCCGGGTTGTTGATTTCGCACCGATGGCGTCATGACCCATTAGCAACAACGATCCAGGAGAAACGAATAGTATGAGCTACAACCACTTCGTTTTTGAAAACGACGACGGCGTGGCGACCATCCGGCTCAACGATCCGGAGCGGCTTAACGCTTTGACGTTTCAAAGCTACGGCGATCTGGAAAAGATCATGGCCGAGCTGGCCCATGACGACGCCGTCAAGGTCGTCGTGCTCACGGGCACGGGGAAAGGCTTTTGCTCCGGCGGCAGCGTCAACGACATCATCGGCCCGCTGCTCAAGATGAAAGGCGACGAGCTTTATAACTTCACCCGCATGACCTGCAACGTGGTCAAGAACATGCGCAATTTAAAAAAGCCGATCATCGCCGCCGTCAACGGCATTGCCGCTGGCGCCGGCGCGATGCTGATGCTGGCCTCGGATCTGCGCATCTTCTCCGACAAAGCGCGCGCCGCATTTCTCTTTGTCAAAGTGGGTCTCTCCGGCGCTGATATGGGCGCGCTCTATCTGCTGCCGAAAATCGTCGGCTTAGGCAAAGCGACCGAGCTGGTCTACTTCGGTGATACCATCGACGCTCAGGAGGCCCATCGCATCGGCTTGGCCAATCGCGTCGTTCCCGGTGAGAAATTGATGCAGGAAGCCTACGCCTGGGCGCGCCGGCTCAAAGACGGGCCGCTCTATGCCCTGGGAGTGACCAAAGAACTCTTCGAGTATGAAGCGAATGTCGACTTGGAGACCGCTTTGGAAATGGAAGCGATGGCCCAGGCGCGCTGCATGGAAACACCGGACTTTATCAAGGGATACAATGCGTTCATAGAAAAACGCCCGCTAAAATTAAACCGCGGCTGAGATCGGGCCATTGGAGGATTGATATGAAAAGACAAATTTACGTCAGAAGCCTGGAAAGACGGGACTTGCCATCGATCGTGGCCATGGAGGAGCGCGTCACCGGCGTAGCCCGACCGCAATATTGGGAGCAGCGGATCGAGCTCTCGGAGGCCATTCGGCCCCACTGGACCTCTTTGGTCGCCGAGTTCGATAATCGTTTCGTCGGGTTTTTGTTTGGCCGCGCCGGCGAACTCGAATTCGGCCTTCCCGGCACGATCGCCTGGGTCGAAACCATCGGGGTCGATCCGGCATACCGCGGCCGCGGTATCGCCCGCGAGTTGATCGAGGAGTTCATTTCCTCCGCTGAAGACCACGGCATCAAAACGATCTTTACTCTGGTAAGCAACGGCCAGACCGACATGCAGAACTATTTCAGCCGCCAAGGATTCGCTCAGGGCAAGATGCTGCACTACCAAAAGGAGCTTTCGAGTTAAGCCGGAGCCGTCGGTCAAAGAGTTGCTCGTGGCCGGGAGGATCGCGTTGGACTTCGAGTTGCCCGAAGAATTAGCCGAGGTGCAAAAACTGGCGCGCGACTTCGCCGAGAAGGAAATTGCGCCGACCGCGGCGAAAGACGACCGACAACATGTTTTCCGCAAAGACCTTGTAACCAAGATGGGCGATCTCGGTTTTTTCGGTTGTCTGGTCCCCGAAGACGACGGCGGCAACGGACTGGGATTTCTCGCCCACGCGTTGATTTCGGAGGAAATCGCCCGCATCCACAGCGCCATACGGGTCTATCTGAACATGCAGGCGGGGCCGGCGGTCACGATTGCGGAATTCGGCAGCGAGCAGCAAAAAAGGAAATTTCTCCCGGCGCTTTTGAGCGGGGAAGTTGTTGGATGTTTCGCGATTACGGAGCCCGACACCGGCTCGGATGTCGCCTCCATGAAAACCACTGCGACCCGCGACGGCAACGGCTACCTGCTCAACGGCACCAAGATTTGGATCACCAACGCGACCGTCGCCGATGCGGGCATCATCTTCGCCTATACAGACAGATCGCAAAGACACCGGGGCATGTCCGCTTTTTACGTCGATTTGAACCAGCCGGGGGTCAGCCGGCGGGAGCTCGACAAGCTCGGCACCCATGCCTCGCCGACCGGCGAGCTTACCTTTGAGAATTTTCGCGTGCCGCGTGAGAGGCTCATCGGCCAGGAAGGCGATGGCTTTAAAATCTGCATGCGCCACTTGAATCATACGCGGCTGGGCTGCGCCGCCGGTGCGGTCGGACTCGCCAGAGCGGCGCGCGACGCGGCGGTGAGCTACGCCAATCAACGCGAACAGTTCGGCCAGAAAATCGGCCAATTTCAAATGAACCAGGACTTGATCGCGCAGATGGTCGTGCAGGAGGAGGCGGCCCGCCTGCTGGTCTACCGCGCCGCCCGGCTCGCCGATCACGGCCGGCCGAACAACTTGGAAGTCTCGATGGCGAAGTACGCCGGCGGCGAGGCGGCGGCCTTTTGTACGGACGCTGCGCTCAAGATGCTCGGCGCCTACGGCTATTCCACGGAATTTCCCGCGGAACGATACTATCGCGACGCCAAAGCTTATCAAATCGTCGAGGGGTCGGTGAATATTCAAAAGCTTATTATCGCGCAAGACGCGCTGGGCTACCGGAACGCCAACCGATGAAAAATTCGCCCACTTCAGGAGACCTATGTCACCAAGCAGCGCAAAATTAAACGGCGCTCCCAGACGCCACGCGCAACCGAGTGACGGGACGGCGCATCCGCACCGTCCCGCTTCCCAGCCACCGGAGGGCCGTCCTCAAAAACTGCGTAAGCTATCTTTGCAGACCGGGATTGTTTACGGCCCGGTGGAGTCCCGCCGGTTGGGGCTTTCTTTGGGCATCAACCTTCTTCCGACCAGCTACAAACTTTGCTCCTTCAATTGCGTTTACTGCCAGTACGGTTGGACGAAAAAAGGAACTCTGGCTCCCATCCAGGAGTTGGTGGATCTGCCCACCCTTGATGCCATCGCTACGGCCATCCAAGCGGCTCTGGAGCAACTGTCCGGCGCGGGGAAAACCGTCGACTCGATCACCATTTGTGGCAACGGCGAACCGACGCTCTATCCCGACCTGGGCGCGGTCATCGAGATCGCGAAGGAGGCGCGGGACCGGTATCAAGCGCAGGCCCGCCTGGCGATACTTTCCAACTCCTCAACGGTGGGAAGCAAAACGGTTCGCGACGCTCTGGAGTTGTTGGACTTGAAGATCATGAAATTCGACGCCGGCAGCGAAGAAATTTTCCGCCAGCTCAACCATCCCCGCGCGCCCATTTACATGGGCGATATCGTTGCCGGGTTAAAAGAGCTGAAAAACATCATGCTCCA